>PLKG01000146.1:0-4060 GCA_003140595.1 Acidimicrobiaceae bacterium
ACATCGCAACCCTTAGGCTCCTGTCAGCCTCACCGTCATCTTCTTCGCCATCATCATCGCCTTGCCCTTGGTCTTCACTGTCAACGGTCATTGAGAAGCGCGCGCTGACGGCCGCGAGAACTGCGCGCTGACGGTCGGCAAAGCAGTCAAGACGGGTCGCCAGTACTGGCCGACCTTCGAGTTGATCACCCGGCCGCAAGGCCTTGCGAGCTGCCCGAATGTTGAAGTTCCGCCGACGCGGCAACGACGAAGAAGCGGGCGGCCAACGATGTCGGTGAGTCAGAGCGTGTCGGACCGGATCATCGCCACCCTCCTGACCCAGGGTCCCACGCTTGACCTCGTACGTCACCAGCTATGGCCGGATCGGCCAGATCAACCGTCGCCGATATCACCTCTTCAAATTGTTCGGGGAGCCGGTCCTCGAGCTGCTGCCGCCTGCGCCAGGCCATCCATTGCGCTTGACCAATCGGACCATAGCCATCGAGAACCCGAGCGAGAGGCAAGAGTTCAACGCCGCGGTACGTGGCCACCTGCTCAACTGACCGGATGAGGTCAGCTCCATCGACGGGATGATGCCGACCCAGTAGGTACACGTCACCAAAGTCGCGCCAGCGGGTGTTGACAGTCCCGCGGGCTATCGCCGTGACGATTTTCTCGGCGAGGACCATCACGAGCGGATAGCCACGGACGACTACTTCGCCACCGAGAAGTCGCGGAAGGTGGACTTCCTGTGGCGCGGGCGTGATCGGATCCCTCACGTTGATGTCGACATGGAGGTGGAGCCGTGCGGTCGCGAGGTCGGCCCGAAGTGAGACCCGAACGCCGCTGTAGGCATCTTCGTCTCGGATGACCTCGGCAGAGGCATGCTCGATCTCGAAGACAACACCGTCGTCGAGTGCCTGAGCGGCGACTTCACAGATGACTTGGCGAATGTTGTCGATGTCGTTGTCGAGCACTTCGCCTTGAAGGTCGACGTCCCGAGTCGGCCGACGTTCCCCGAACGCGGCCAAGAGCACCCCGCCCTTCAGGACGAGCTGATCGGCATAGGGTGACCCGGCCAACCGAGCGAGGAATGCTTCCAATGCGTAGAGCTGGAAGAGCTCGTCGACTGGCCGACGGTCGCCCCGTGCCTTGTTCCGCAAGTCGAGGTACGCACGTCCCGCGACCGTTACCCGAGTTGGCGCGCTCACAACAGAATCTCGAGCGCGCGCCGCAGGGCCGGCTCGGCGCGGGGGAAGTTCCGAGCGAGTTCGATCAAGCGGGCCGGACTGCGGCCTGGCCGGCCGATCCAGCGGCGCAGCGCCTCCCATGCGACGTCCGAGCCTTCGAGGTGACGCAGTCGGACGACATCGATGAGCGAGCGCTCTGCGGAGTAGAGACCGATCGGTCGGCGAGCGCCGACATCGAGCGTTTCTCGACCGAGGTCGAAGGTGCGTGTGTCGAACTGGTGCAATCGGCACGGCGCCCTGAGCACCGGTCGCGTAGCCCCACGGGGAACCGCGATGTCGATTACTGAAGGTATGGCGTCGATCAGCCCGTGACGGGCAAGCGCAGTCTCGAGACACAGCGTTGCTCGAGGGACACGCTCGGCGATCTCAACGAGGTCTGCGTCGGCAAGTGGCGCGTCGGCCCATCGGTAGACACCACCGCCGAGCGCGGTGATATCCCCGCTGTCTCGAAGTCGGTAGAGATGCTTGTCACCCACACCGGCCTTCTTGGCGTCGCCGTAGGTAAAGGTCTCGCCAAGTCGTTCTCGGAGTGCGAGATGGCCGTCAATGCTCACGGGAGGAAATCATACCCACCAGACTCGTATATGGGTACTATTTCCTCACCCGCAGCGCGCTCCGCCCTATAGGCGCGTCGGCCAGGCCGCGACCGACCGCTCCGATCGGAGAGTGCCGGTCTCGCACGGCCGCTATCGACTGCTGCCAGTTGCTGTCAGCCGATCCGGTAGAAGAACCGGTAGAAATTCGGAAACAAAAGAAGGGGCCTCGAACCCGAGACCCATTCTGACCTGCTCTTTTCTAATGGCGGGGGCGCGATATCCGCGTTAGCTACTACCGCTCTACCTGCGGTAACGCTTGAAGCCACGCTTCTACTCGTGGCCTAAGAAGGTGCGCAAGCGAGGCCATGAAACGCGCCTTCGAGTTGGATTTGTCGGGTCGTGTCACGCCTGGATTGGTGGTCGTCGTGGTGGTGGTCGTCCTCGACGACGTCGTGGTCATCGCGGTGCCCAAGAGTGTGAGCAGTTCATCGCAACGATGAGGACGAGGAAGGTGAACAGGATGCAGGACGTGAAGGGGACCGGGGCACGAAGATGCCGGCGATGCCGATGATGTGGTGATTCCTAAGCCGAGCTGTAGTCAGGGCAGGTGTGCGGTAACTCACGCTTTACGTGAGTTATGAATGAGTTGCCTAACACGGCAGTAACTAACGCTTTACGTGAGTTACTGGTATATTGGATCATGAGAGGCCCGGATGACACGCCAGCTGGAACTGATCGACACCCTGCTCTCAGAGGGCCGAGACGAGTTCACCTTCGAGGACGCCAAGGCCCACCTGGGGGTGTCCCCGGAGGCGACCGCGAACGCCCTCGCGCGGCTCAGCAAGAACGGCCTGGTCGACAAGCTAGCAAGAGGCCACTACGCGATCCGCCCGTTCGGAGCACTGGGGACGTCAGCGGCGACGGAGGACCTCGGCTTTGCCGTCGGGGCGGCGTTCGAAGGCCGGGAGCACCGGATTGCCTACCTGAGCGCCCTAAGCGAACTTGGAGTGCTCAGCCATCCGGTCCGGACGATCTACGTCGCGTGCACGCAACGGGTCAGGTTCTCAACTGTCAGTCGCAGACCACTTCGCCTCGTATTAGAGAAGCCGGAGACGATTCACCTGGAAGCCGAAGCGGTCAAGAACTCATGGCGCTCGTCGCTGGAGCGGGCGCTGTTTGAATGTGCTCTCCGTGTGGACCTCGTCGGCGGCGTGGAACGTCTCGCCGAGGCGGTCGCCTCCGGATCGCGGGATGTTGACTCGGCGCGCATCGCGCGACTCGCCACTGCCTTTGGAACGCGTGGGCAAGCGGCACAACGTCGCCTCGCGTCCATGGCGACGGCGCTCCAGTTACCTCTGACACTGAGCCCGGAAGTTGGCAAGCAGCAACAGGTGATCCGGTTGGATCCAAGAGACGACCGTGTCGCGTGGACGGACACACGGCTTCGGGTGGCGTGGAACACGACAATCGATGAGCTGCAAGCGATCGTTGGAAACTAGCGATGCTGACCCGGTTTGCGATCACGCGCCGAGCGGACGACGACGGCGTTGATGCTTCGGTCGTGGAACGGGATTACGTCCTTGCTCACATCGTCGCCCAACTGCACCGAGCAAAGCCGACGGACGGTGGGCAGCTCGTCTTCGGGCTTGTCGCTTCCCACAAGGGCTCCAACTTTGGCCACGAGAAAGCCCACGACGCCGGTTACCCGAAAGCTTTCGCGCCCCGAGTCGCGTTGACGAGACTGCACTGAACGCTAAGTGCCCAGTGCCTTTGCCGCTCTCGCCCTCACCCAACTGGAGAGGAGCTGCTTCTGGCTGGACGGGACCGGGAGGGCCTCGATCCTTTCAATGATTGTCGCCGCGTCCACCAGTTCTTCTCGCAGCAGAGCAGCGGCGAACTCGAAGTCCTTCTCGCGTCCGGCAACGAGCTTGGCTGCAACGCAATCGTGAGGATCGAGACAGAGCCCCCGTCCGGGCTTTGTACTTGCGTTCTCGAAAACCACAAGCCGGTCTTCCCACCCGGGACCGAGGACCGCCGTCGAGGTGTTCACGCCCTGGGCGTAGTACTGGTACGTCTCGTGGAACTGCGAGAGCTCGCCGATCGCGCCGTCCACCTTGTCTGACTTCTCGTTCGCAGGATCATCAAGGAACGCGACATCCACCTCGATCGAGCCGATGACTTCCTCAGGTAGCACTTCGTCGGCGAATGTCCCGAGCACTGACTGGCTCCCGATGACTACGACGTCGCGTACCTCGGCGATCCGCGAGGCCGCGCGGAGAACGTGTGCGAGCTGTT
>PLKG01000146.1:4183-6593 GCA_003140595.1 Acidimicrobiaceae bacterium
CTGGTGAGCTTGCCGGCCGTCTTTTCTCCCTCCTTGAGCCTCAGGACGTCGACGAGACGGACTCGGCGGTGCGTTCCGACCGACGAGTACCCCAGCCGCCCGCTGTCGCAAAGGTCGACGACGTGCTGCCGGGATGATCCAAGGATCGAGGCAGCTTGACCAGTGGTGACCAACTTCATATTTCGTTCAGCTACTGTTTCATCGATCCTTGTCACGGGTTGGATCCTACCATCAAACACAAAAAACACAACGCAGACCGGCGCCTCGTCACCGCCCGCGGTAGCGCCCCTCGACCCGGTTGATCGAGGCACAGACACCCCGTCGTCACGTGGCGTCGCCTGGCATCGTCGATCCCTCCAACGATCCGGCAGCCAACATCGGGCGAGCCCTAAGCAGTACTACACCCCTCGGTTGTTCTCGATGCCAGCTCTTATGGCATCGGCCGACCCACGCAGCCCGTCCCCGACGTCGGGCCCCGACCGCGTGCCAACGGATTGCTCCCGCGCGGCCCGGGCGGCTAGCCGCCGCAGCGGTCGGCCTCGGCCCATGGTCCTGCCTCGGGGAGGTGCGCCTGCGACGTACCGGAAACCGGGGGGTACAAGATGCCCCGGCGTACCAGAACAGGGGGTTCCGGTAGCTCAAGTCGTGCGAAACGGTCACCTGCGCGAGCGACCGACGGACAGCAATCCTTGGTGGCATGTGGCGGCGACCGGGGGCAATCGCCTCGCGTGGAGGGCTCCGGACCCGGTTCTCGCCGTCCGTGCGCCGTTCGACCTCGGCTTCAGGTGCGCAATCTCGCACAGCTGGATACTGCGACCGACTGCAGCACGACTGGTGAGTGTCTCGTGTGTGCCGTCACGACGTGGGCAACCGGCGATCTGGCCGACGTGCTCGCAGCAACACAGTCCCATGGAGTAGACGTGAGACCCGAGACACCGCCGGACGGGCGGGTCTCGGCACGGTGGTTGACGTCCGCGATCTCGATCGGCAAACTCGCAGTTCCACTTATCGTGACGGCGACGTGGTCCGTTGGCGCAGCGGAGCCACACGGCCGCTGAACGCCCTGACCCTGGCAGTCGAAAAATGGGGCTCAGCTTGGGAAGGCGGTCAGGCGGCCAAGGACGAATCACGGCGAGCTATTAGGGCAGGTCCCTGAAGCCGTACTCGTCGAGTTCGCCATTGGCTATAATTCTGGCCATGGCAGATACGCTCTCACTTGCGGCCGTCAAGGACCGGTTCTCCGAGATCGTCGACCGCGTCAACAAACAGCACGACCGCGTGATCGTGACTCGCAACGGTGTTCCTGTCGTTGTCGTCGTGAGCGTCGAGGAGCTCGAAAGCCTCGAAGAGACCCTCGAGATCCTGTCCGACCGCGACACGGTCGCGGCTCTCCGCGAGTCAGACCAGCAGATCGCCGAGGGACTCGACGAGGTCATCACCGAAGACAACGCTCGGGCCCGCTGGATTCGCTAAGACGTGGAGATTCGTTGGACACCGCGGGCGTCCCGCGACATGGACGACCTTGCCGCGACCTCGCCTCGAGTCGTGGCGGCGATCGTCGAGCTCGTTTACGACGAGCTCGCCCGCGACCCCCGTCGTGTCGGCAAGCCGCTCCGATTCGATCTCGAAGGCTTCTACTCAGCTCGACGTGCGGAGTACCGCGTGATTTACCGGATCGAGGATGCCGCCGAGGTAGTTCGAATTGAGCGCGTCGGCCCGAGGCGCGAGATCTATCGACCCACGTAACCCGCATCCGAGGTAGGCGCGATCAACTCCGACGCGTGTCGCGCCGGGTCGCTTCTGCGCGCTTCGTCTTTGCGCGCTTACCAATCTGGAAGGCCCGGAATACCTAGATCGCCGGTGCCTCTGGGCTATTCGGGTTTGCCCCTTGCTGCTTGGTCACCGCCTGATCGAAGTCGGGAGTCATCCCCGAGGCTTCTCTGGGGTCTGTTCGAGTTGGCTCTAGTCGGCTTGAATTATCGCTCTAGCTGGGCTTTCTCCGCGGCACCACGAGAGGGCAGGAACGATCAATTAGCGGCTCGCGAGGCAAAAGTAGGGCAAAAGTAGGGATGGATTTCTTTGTGCCCGACCTTCGGGATTCTCCGACGACTGCATACCTTGCCATTGAGGCACCGGCCTCACGCCTTCGCGCGGCGCGCGGCCAGCTTCGGCGTCCGTGTTGGGAATTCGGCCCTCTAGCTTCGTCTTGTTGGACGTCGGCCAACACGTCAGGAGCGCTCCGTCGGACGTCCGCAGAGAGGTCGTAGGAAAAAGTAGGGATGGATTTCTTTGTGCCGAACTTTCGGGTTCGAACCCCGATGACTTCGTGTCACTCGGTTCTGCAACCAGATGGACGCTTCTGCAGCAGCGCGTGACCAGGTCCCCCCACCACCCTCTGCTGGCTCCTTGT
>PLKG01000019.1 GCA_003140595.1 Acidimicrobiaceae bacterium
CGCTAGACGGTGGCGTAATGACCCGACCGCCCCCGAGCAGGGCGTCTGGTGTCGCGGACTCGGGCCGTTACTCCTGGGAAACGAGGCTAGGAGACTGCTGAGCAACGCCGCTTGAGGAGTTCCGGCCAGTTGACGCTGTCTTCTGCCGTGTTGCTCACTCCCGCCGTGGCAGATTCGGCCCGGATTCCTTGCGAAATGGGGCTTCTGGGTCCCTCTCGAGGTATTTGAGGCGTCCAATCCTGATGCGTGACGTCCCGATCGGCCTTAGTCGGCCGCCATCACCCAGTTCCGTCCGTCATGGGCGATCCCAAGGTTGACGAGGCGTTCCACCCGACGGTGCTCGTGCTCTGGCGAGCTCGGTGGCGGTGATGATCCCGGTCTCATCTCCGAACTGGTGGAGGACGCCTACGAGCTCGTCTTCGCCGCAGACGAGCTCCCAGGAATCAAGGATTGACTTTCGAACTTACTATGTTAATTTAACACAGTAAGTAGGCGGGACGTCGAGAGGGGAGTTGTGGGACGGATGCGAGCCAAGGATCAGTCCACGGCGGAGCGTCCCTCTCTAGCGAGTCTCGACGTGGACGGCACCGGTGGTCCAGCGGAGTCTCCGATGCAACGGGGTTCCCGGGCACTGCTTCGGGACATCAACGTCAGCCTGTTGATCGAACTCGTCCGCCGCTCGGGCGCGATCTCTCGAGCAGATCTAGCTCGGCAGAGCGGGCTCAGTGCTCCGACGGTTTCTACGATCGTGGGTCAACTGCTCGAGCGCGGAATCTTCATCGAAGTTGCGACGGCACCCTCAAACGGCGGTCGCCCTCCGGTGCTGCTGAGTGTTGACCCGAAAGCGGGTTATGTAATCGGGATCAAACTTCGTGGGGACGGTCTGACGACGGTCGTTTGCGATCTGGATGCCCAGGTCATAGCGACCGAGGAGGCGTCAGCTTCTCTTGTTGGCGATCCTGCAGCGGCCATCCAGGCAATCGAGCAGGAGACTCGAAGAGCGCTGCGTGCCGCCGCAGTACCACGATCGAAGGTCCTCGGTGTGGGGATCGGCCTTTCAGGGGTTATCGATTCCAGTCGAGGCGTCTGCGACTTCTCCCACCTGCTCCAGTGGCGTGACGCCGATCTCGCACAACCCCTCCGACGCCGTTTGAGATTGCCGGTCTGGGTGGACAACGACGTGAACACTCTCGCGGTCGCAGAGAAATGGGCAGGTGATGCTCTCACAGCGCGCGACTTCGTCACATTGAGCGTTGGCCGAGGCATTGGGCTCGGAATCGTCATCGATCGTTCCCTCTATAGAGGCGCGAGAGGTGGTAGCGGCGAGTTCGGACACATGATCGTGGAACCGGGTGGGCCGAAGTGTGAATGCGGGCGATTCGGCTGCCTCGAGGCGCTAGTTGGTGAAGACGCAATGCGGCGCCGCGTTGGAGAGCGTCACGGGCGTGAGGTGTCGAGGGACGAGTTCATTGCGTTTGCCGCCGCCGGCGACGGGGCGACGCTCGAAGTACTTGATAGCGCGGGCCGAAAGCTGGGTTTGGCGGTGGCCAACATGATCACGCTGCTCAACCCAGAGCTACTGATCATCTGTGGTGAGGGGACTGATCTCGGCAGCCCGTTTCTCACCCCGGTCGTCACGGCCGTGAGAGAGCAGACATTTGCCGACTTGGGCCGACAGGTTGAGGTGAAGATACAGCGCTGGGGCAATGACGTGTGGGCTGTCGGCGCCGCCACTCTTGTGCTTCGCGAGTCGTTCAGCCTTCCTGGGCCCGACGAGAAGAGCCACGCCATCTGGCATCGGCCCGGCCCTGAGCGGTGAGAGAAACGGACGTGGACGCAGCTTGCGCATTCCGGGGGGTCAAATGAGCGGAAACGATTCGCAAGCGGGGATGGTCGCGAGCGTTGCAGCTATCCTGCGCAACCAGGAGGAGAACGGGGCGTTCGTCGCTTCGCCGGACTTCGCCCAGTACCACTACAGCTGGTTACGCGACGGTTCATTCATCGCATACTCGCTCGACCAGGCAGGTGAGCACCGCGCGTCAGGTCGGTACCACGAGTGGGCCAACCGGGCCGTTGAGGGAATCAGCGGACTGATCGACCGTGCGATCGACTGGCATCGGCAAGGCAAGCCACTGCACCCAGACCACATGCCGCCTGCCCGCTTCGCGCTCGACGGTTCGACTGTTGCAGATGACTGGCCGAACTTTCAGATCGACGGTTATGGCACCTGGTTGTGGGCTCTTGGCCAGCATCTCCTCAGCACCGGCCAGGACAGGGTTCCCGAGCTATTTCGCCCCTCTGTGGAGCGCGTCGGGCGCTATCTCGACGCGTTTGCCCTTACTTCATGTTTCGACGTCTGGGAAGAGAGTGGGTCAGCGCTTCATACCTCCACCCTGGCATGCGTTTACGGCGGCCTCGTAGTCGCTGCGGGGCTGTTGGATGACAAGGATCTTCTCGAGCGCGCAGAATCTGTTCAGTCCCGCATTCGCGACAGCGCTGTCCGCCTCGGGCGGTTTGTGAAGTCCAATGAGAGCGACGACGTCGACGCGAGCATTCTGTGGCTCTCGACACCGTTCCGGGTCGTCGAGCCAGGCGATCCCCGCTTTGCCCAGACAGTGCGGACGATCGAGACACGGCTCAGTCTCGATGGCGGGCTTCGTCGCTACCCGACCGACACGTACTTCGGAAGCGGAGCGTGGCCGGTTCTCACGGCGTCGCTCGGCTGGCACTACCTGGCAGTTGGCGACGTTGACGCGGCGCATAGGTGTCGGGACTGGGTGGCGGCCCATTTCGATGACAAAGGACACCTTGGCGAGCAATTCGGCGGGGAGCGACGCGACCCAGAGCACTACCGCGAGTGGGTCGCCCGGTGGGGCCTTCCAGCGAAGGACCTCACCTGGTCACATGCCATGTACGTAGTGCTCTGTGCCGCGCTCGCCGACCACAGCGGATCCTACGGCGAGAAGCGGCCTGATGCCCCCGGCCGGGCTCAAGGGAAAGGCGGCGAAGTGACTCAGGGGACATGCACGTGGTGTGAGTGTCGAGGTCGGGCGTTCAACCGCAACTGAGTCAGTTGCCGGAGGGCATCGCTTTGGACATCGAGAAGAGAAGCGATCACGAGGAGAAGGAGGAGGAGGGAAGTAGGTGGGCTATGAGCCCAGGACCATCAGGAATCAATCAGCAAAGGGAAAAGTGATCATGAAATCAGGCAATCCATCAAGGTGGAAGACAAGGACGGCGGTGCGACTGCTTGTAGCGGTCGCGACAATCGGGGCTGGTGGCACGCTGGTTGGCCTCACCGGTGGAGCCAGCTCGGCATCGACCGTGGCGCACAGTAGTTCAGTAGTGACACTCCAGTTCTGGAACGCCTACAACGACGTGACAGAGACACCGGTGATGAACGGCGTCGTAATTCCGAGTTTCGAGTCTCAGAACCCGGGCATCAAGGTCGTTGACGACACCCTTCCGTACGCCGGAATGTTGCAGAAGTTCATCGCCTCGTCCGCCGCGGGGGACCCGCCAGACCTGATGCGTTCTGACATCGCCTGGGTTCCTCAGCTCGCATCCGAGGGCACGTTGCTCGAAACCTCAACCCAGCCGTGGTTCCCGCCGATCAAGGCAGCGGCTGATCCCGGCCCGCTTTCCACGAACTACTGGAACGGCGGCTACTACGGGCTTCCTGACGACACGAACACCCAGGTCTTCTTCTGGAACAAGGCCGACTTCCACGCAGCTCACCTCTCGCCGCCAACGACATGGGGCCAGATGATTGCGGACGCGAAGTTGTTGACCATTCCGTCCAAGCAGCAACACGGCCTCGGCGTCGACAGCACCGACATCTGGAACGTCGGTCCGTACGTCTGGACCGACGGCGGCAACTTCACGAACAAGGCGCTGACGAAGGCGACCGGTTACATGAACAGCCCCCAGACCGAGGCGGCTGTCCAGACGCTCGTGACCCTATACAAGGAAGGGGTTATCGGCAGTGACTTCGTCGGCGGCTCAGGGTCGATCAGCGGGGAAACGGGCTTCCCGACTGGCGCGTACGCGATGTACTTCGACGGTCCGTGGGCTCCGACGAGCTACAAGGCTGCAAAGTTCACCGGCTACGGCACGTCGTTGATCCCAAGGGGCGCGGGAGGCTCGACCTCCGTCGTGGGTGGCGAGGACCTGGTCATAGCCAAGGGCGGCAAGCACCTCGCAGACACGATTAAGTTCGTCCAGTTCCTCCAGTCGCCATTTGCGCAGCTCGCGATGGCAGGTGCAGGCGACATGGCAGCGTACAAGACAGACTCCGCAGCCGAGGCCATTGAGAACCCGGCCCTCAAGATCTTCGCCCAGGAGCTCCTGACTGCAAGGGCGCGGCCAGTGACCCAGGGCTATGCGGAACTTGACACCGACTTCTCCAACGAACTGGCTCTGATGCTTGCCGGCAAGGTCGGAGTAGACCAAGGGCTGAACACAGCCGCCCAGGAAGCCAACAAAGCACTCGCCACGGCGAGTTGAACAGAGCAATGAACCCCGAGCGGCACTCGGCGACGGTCTCGCCGGGTGCCGCCTCGCGGCGTTCCGCTCGTTCGCACCGCGTCCGTAGGGTCGCGACCCGCGTGCGTCGTATCGCGACCCGAGGTCGTCGTATCTCGATTCCCTACCTCCTGCTCGCACCCGCGGTCGCCGTCTACGCGGTCTTCACCGTCTATCCGATCTTCCGTCAGTTCGACATCAGCTTTTACAACTGGCACATATTTCCCGGTGTATCGAACCCCTTTGTCGGCTGGTCGAACTACACCGCGATATTCCGCGACCCCGTCGTGCGCACGGCGTCGTTCAACTCGTTCCTCTTCATCGTGATCACGGTGCCGGTTCAGATGGTCATCGGACTGTTCGCCGCAGCAGTCCTCACCGACCGCCTGCCCGGATCGATGTTCTGGCGGGCGGCTGTGTACATCCCCGTAGTCACCTCATGGGTGGTCGTGAGCTGGGTCTTCTCGTACATCTTCGCTTCCCAAGGCGGGGTCATGAACGCCGTCGTCGGGTTCTTCGCGGGCCACACCGTGAGCATCGACTGGACCGCGCAGACTTGGACGGGCAACGCGGTCATCTGGCTCCTCAGCATCTGGAAGGGCGTCGGTTGGTCGTTCATAATCTTCCTGGCGGCACTTGACGGCATTCCGCGCCAGTTGCTTGAAGCGGCCCGGATCGACGGCGCCTCGGAGGCACGGGTCTGGCGCCACGTGGTCCTCCCGTCGATTCGCGCCGCGGTGACTTTCGTCGTGGTGCTTCTCGTCATCGGCGCCGCACAGGTGTTCACCCAGATCTACGAGATAACCAAGGGCGGCCCCTACAACTCGACGCAGTCGCTCATGACCTACATGTACCAACAGGCGTTCTCTTACTTCGCCTTCGGTTACGCGGCAGCGCTCGCTTCGCTGCTTGCTGTGGTGCTGTTCGGGTTCAGCGCGGCCGAGATTCGCATTCTTCGACAGCAAGACGTCTGAGGGGAACGGAACATGGCACTTGCTGTCGAGACCAAACCGACGACACCCATGGCAGGAAGCGGACCCGGGCTCTTCGGCATCCGCAAGCGGAGCCGTTCCCGCCTTGTCCTCGCAGTGCTCCTGGCACTGGTTTCTCTGGGCCCCCTGCTCTACATGCTCTCGCTGTCGTTTCAGCCGAACGGCGGCCTGCTCGGGGCGACGGTGCTCATACCGACGCACCCGACAGTGCAGAACTACGTTCAGGCCTGGACCGAGAACAGCTTCAGTCACTACTTCGTCAACAGTCTCCTCGTCGCCGTCGCGACCGTTGCCATCACGGTCATAATTGCCTCACTCGCCGCTTTCGCCTTCGCGCGCTACAGGTTCCCGTTGAAACAGGTGATCTTCTACATTTTCCTTGCCAGTCTCGCGGTGCCGAACCTGCTGTTGCTCATCCCGCAATTCTTGCTGATGGACCGGCTTCACCTGCTCAACTCACTCGAGGGGCTCACCCTTCTCTACGTGGCCTCCAATCTGCCCTTCACGATCTTTTTGTTGCGCGGCTTCTTCGAGGCGATACCTCGCGAGTACGAGGAGGCGATCCGCCTGGAAGGAGCCGGGACGTTGCGGGTGCTCGTCAACCTGATCGTGCCGCTCTCGCTACCGGCGGTTGCAGTGGTCTCGATGTTCATCTTCAGCGCCTCTTGGGACGAATTCCCGATCGCGCTGACGATGATCAATTCGGCGTCGAACTACACCCTCCCTGTCGGCCTTGCCGACTTCATCGGCGTGCATACGGTCGCGTGGGGTCCGTTCTTCGCCGCCTCGGTTATCGCGACGGTGCCCGTCATCGTCGTCTTCCTCATTTCCTTGCGCTGGTTCCGCAGCGGGGTGTCGCTCGGTGCCATCCGCTGAGGTCAGGCGCTCGGGCTCGAACGCACGACGCGTCCGAGTTTGAGCGGAACGATCACAAGGCCGACCAGACTGACGAATCGCGATAACTGCGACGCGGGGTTGAGAGGAGTCTGAGATGGAAGGCAACATAATTCCGGGCGCGGACGAAGGCGGTCGACAGCTCCCGTTCGGAGACGTACGCGCTTTTTACCGAACCGGCGAGGAAGTTGCAGTAGCGATGCTGCCGGTGGGCACTTCTCGCATCGTGGCGCGCCGCGCCACTGGCGATGTGGTCGAGGCCGATCTGGACGACGGCGCTCGCTTCGCCGAGCTCCCTTCCGGCACCTATGCCGTCGAGGCGCTATCTGCCGGTGGAGACCTCCTAGCCGAGGAGTTGACGACGGTCGGCGCACATCCGGGCGAGCGCCCAGTGCACGGTTTTGCCACTTCGTTTGAGGAAAGGGACGTAACGGCCGTGCTCGGTTGGCACCGGGCGCTACGCTCCACCGTCGTCCAGGTCTACGACTGGATGGCGAGCTACACAGAGCCGCTGGGTCCGAAGAGCGGCTGGAAGGACCCGTCGAACCGTCCGGTCTCCTTCAAGGCGTTGCACGACCTCGCCGCCGGGCTCCGGGCACTCGGCGCCGTCGCCCATGCGTACGCGCCCGTCTACGCCGTCGGTAACGCCTTCGCTGATGCGCACCCCCAAATGCTCATGTACAGGGGGGACGGGGAGGCCATTCGCTTCCTTGATCAGATAGTGCTGGCCAATCCCGCCAACGTGGACTGGCAGCGCCACTTCGTCGCCGCCTACGGATCGGCTGCCGACGCGATTGGCTTCGACGGACTCCACATCGACACCTATGGCTATCCGCGGGTCGCGCTCGACTCGGACGGCAAGGCCATCGACATGCGTGCCGCTTACGAATCGTTTCTGAGGTTTGTGCGTGCAGCTCGGCCCGTCGAGCTGATCAGCTTCAACCAAGTGAACGGTGTGCCGTCGGCGGCGCGTCTCCCCGATGGGCCGGGATTCAGATACTGCGAGGTATGGCCCCCCAACGACAATTGGCGCCACCTCGAGGGACTACTGGACCGAAGCTCCGGGACGGCGGGCCTTCTCACTCCGTTGGCCTCACGAGAAGCATTGATGAGAGGCTCGGTTGCTTGCTATCCGCCGGTGTGGGGAATCGACGACCCAAGCGGCCTCGTTCAAGGCGTGGCACGTGAGGCTTCACTGAGGACGGTCGTCTCCACCGAGGCGATCGCCACCTGCCTTGGGGCGAGTGCCCTGCTCTACGGTGACTTGACAGCAGTACTTTGCGATCCTTACTACCCCAAGCACGCGCGCCTGACCGCGGACGAAGCGGCGACGGTGATCGCTTGGCGCCGGTTTGCCTTACGGTGCCGAGACCTATTCCTCGACGGCGAGGACACGAGCTGGTACGAGATCGACGACGAGAACGGCGCGGTTGCGGCAAAGGCAGTCGTGCCGGTACGACCAGAACCCGTCGGTGGGGTGCTCTTCGCCAGGGTGGTTCACGCCGAGGGCCGGGTGGCGGTAAGCGTTGTCGACCTAACTGGGAGTCAGAGTGGACGGTGGTCAGAGCCGACCACAAGGGGGGGCGTCTCCTCGGTAACGCTCAGGGTGCTGTTGGACCACCCAGAGAAGTGGCGAGCCGAGGCCGCAGTGCTTGGTGCCGGTGACGATCGCTTCGCGCCCCTCCTCGCCCGAGAGGTGCCTCATCACCGGGGTCGCGCCGTCGAGGTGGAACTCCCCCTGGTTGCTGGGTGGTCCGTACTCCGTCTCGAGAGGTCTTAGATTCAAGTCGCGTCCTAC
>PLKG01000093.1 GCA_003140595.1 Acidimicrobiaceae bacterium
TCTCCTCCGTCACACACGAAGGTAGTGGCCCGGACCGCTCGAGCGCCGGTTCTAGCACTTTGCGGGCAGGGCACTAAGATCGAACGTATGTACGCCGAAGCGGGATGGGACGCCGGCCTTGACGGGGCGCAGCTTGCCGCGGTGGTCCATGGGGACGATCCACTCGTGATCGTGGCCGGAGCCGGTACCGGCAAGACGCGAACGCTGACAGCGCGAGTAGCCAGGCTGCTCGATCGAGGCGTGGCACCAGAGAAGATCCTGCTCTTGACCTTCACACGGCGTGCAGCCGACGACATGCTGGCTCGAGCCGCGGCCCTGATCGGCCACCGTGAGTGGGGGCGCCGGCTTCGGGGCGGTACCTTTCACGCTGTCGCCCATCAGCTCATCAGCAGCTGCGCAGAGCCGCTCGGCCTGCAACCGGGGTTCTCGCTCCTCGATCCCGCCGATGCCGCCGACGTGATGGACCTGCTCCGGGACGAGCATGGTCTCGACGCGGGCGATGTCCGCGTGCCGAGGTCGGCGACCCTTGTCGATGTGTACTCGAGGTGTGTCAACACCCGGCACCGCCTGAGCGAGGTGCTGGCGACGGACTTTCCGTGGTGCGAGGCGCACTCGGAGGCCATTGCCGGCCTGTTCAAGGCTTACGTCGCCCGCAAGAGAGCGAAGGGCACCGTTGATTTCGACGACCTGTTGCTCTTGTGGCGCGCCGCGCTCTGTGACGACCGGCTCGGGCCGCACATGGTCGAGATGTTCGACCATGTGCTCGTCGACGAGTACCAGGACGTCAACGCCCTGCAGGTCGAGATCGTGCGCGCGCTCCGTCCCGATGGGCGCGGGCTGACGGTAGTGGGTGATGACGCGCAGGCGATCTATGGCTTCCGCGGGTCCGACGCTCGGCATCTTCACGACCTTGCGAGCTCGTTGCCGGGGGCGACGGTTATCGCACTCGATCACAACTTCCGGTCCGTTCAGCCCATATTGAACCTGGCGAATCTGGTTCGGCCGTCCGAGGCGGGCGTCCGCCTGACACTTCAGGGAGAGCGACCAGGTGGTCGCCGGCCGGTCCTTGTTCGTTGCCACGATGCGCCGAGTGAAGCACGTGCGGTCGTCGACCGGATCCTTGATGCCCATGAGCAGGGAATGCGGCTGTGCGACCAGGCCGTTCTGGTTCGCGCGGCTCATCACAGCGACCTCATCGAGCTCGAGCTCACCGCTCGTCGGGTCCCTTACCGCAAGTACGGAGGTCTCCGATTCGTGGAGGCAGCCCACGTGAAGGACTTCGCCGCCGCAGTCCGGTTGCTCGACAACCCGGCGGACGAGCTGGCGTGGTTCCGGCTGTTGCGCATGCACGATGGCATCGGACCGGCTCGAGGACGCATGATGCTCGCCCTGCTCGCTCCCAAGTCAGGAGCGAGCACCTACGACTGGGCCGAGGCGGTGGCCGCGGCCCCGGCAAGATCGCGTGTGGCGCTCACGGAGACCATGCAGGGCCTGGAGGCCGCCCGTGAGCAGGTCGGTACCGCCGCCCGGGTGACGGCGATCTTCCGCATCCTGTGCCCGCTCGTGCTCAGCCGTTACAGCGAGGGCCCGGCGCGGGTCGAGGATCTCGATCGCTTGTCAGGCGCAGCTGCAGCCATGGACGATCTCTCCGCATGGATCGCCGAGATCACCCTCGACCCGCCGATATCGACCGGAGACCTCGCCGGGCCGCCCCACCTCGACGAGGACTATGTCGTGATCTCGACAGTGCATTCAGCCAAGGGGCTCGAGTGGCTGGCAGTGCACCTCCCACACCTGGTCGACGGCGCATTCCCTTCGGACATGGCACTCACCTCCGGGGCTGGCCTGGCCGAAGAACGCCGGCTCTTCTACGTCGCGACGACACGCGCCCGTGATCTGCTGACGCTGTACACGCCGCTTCGCATGCCGGTTCACCGGCGTTCTCACAACGATCGGCACTGCCTCGCTCCGGCGAGCCGGTTCCTCTCCGAGCCGGTCCTTGCGGCCCTGGACATCCAGGAGCTCGCGCCGCCCCGTCCGCCCACCGCGACCGTCCAAGGCGCGCACGCCACGATCACGGTCGATCTGGACCATCTCTGGCGCTGATGCGTCACGGTCGCCAACTTCAGGGCAGAATCCTTACATGAACACTGATCCGTCACTCACCGATCAACAGGTCCCTGCCGATCAGCCGACAACCAGTCAGCGAGCCCTGGTCCCGGCGGAGATCGCGCAACCGGGCAGCGTGGAAGAAGAAGTCGTCGCGCAACCGGCCAAGCTGATGCGGATCGCCTCGATGGCAAGGCAGCTCCTCGAGGAGGTCAGGATGGCCCCGCTCGACGACGCGAGCCGCACGCGTATGAAGGAGATCTACCACGAGTCGGTGCGCCAGCTGGAGGGGGCGCTCTCGCCCGAGCTGGCCGCCGAGCTCGATCGGCTCGCAATCCCCTTCGACGATGGGCCACCCACCGACGCGGAGCTCCGCGTCGCCCAGGGCCAGCTCGTCGGGTGGCTGACCGGGCTCTTCCAGGGCATCCAGGCGACGCTTTTCGTTCAGCAGGTGACGACGCAGCGACAGCTCGAGCAAATGCGAGGCGTGGGACCATCGCGAGGTCCCGCTTTTGGGGAGGTCACGAACGAGGGGCGGACTCCCTACCTCTGAGCCCTTCCCGGTGTGAGGTTGCTGAGGCAGTTCTCAGGACCCGCGAGCGGCACCGACGAGTGCCCGGGGCGGGTAGCAGGGCGCGAGCTGTCACGGCGCGAGGCTGGTGTCGGCCGGACTGGCAGACTTAGACGATGGAGACGGTCCGGGAGGACCTCGGGCAGGTGACCGCGGCGGGCTGCCGCTTGCGGTCAGGTACCGGACCCCAACGTGTTGAGGTGCGGACCCGAGGTCGGTCGATGCTCCTGACCTGCGATTGCTCTCAAGTCGCGGCGCATTCGGGCCGATGTTTACAGGCGTGACCTCGGCGGATGCATAGTCAGATGGCTTCCAGGCCCCCATTCGAACCGCCAGCCGACAGACCGGCGGTTTTGAGCGACGCCATCGAGGCGTGGTCGGTCTTCGAGCAGTTCTTCGTCCTTTCCTACCGGTCGGCTCCCGGGATACCCGTACTTATCAACGATCTCAGCCTTCGCAGCAGCACCATCCTCGGCATCTCGCCTGACAGCATCCTCAACGACGCGGAGCTCTTCGAGAGGCTGCTGCACCCTGACGACCGGGACCGGGTCCTGGTCGAGCACTGGGACGCGGCGGCCAGCGGCGAGCCGTTCGTGAGCGAGTACCGCATGGTCAGTGAGGACGGGACTGTCCTGTGGATCTACGACAAGGCCGTGCCCGTGACCGACTCGTCGGGCGCGACCACGCTGTATGGGAACTGCCTCGACATCACACCCGGCAAGGCCGAGGTGCACCTCAGCAGCACCGGGGATCCTCTGGGCTTGGTTTTAGACGAGATCCCGGGCGTCGTGTACCGCTGCACGTGCGAGCCGAGCTTCACCGTCGAGTTCGTGAGCGACCAGATCGAGGATCTCTCCGGCTACCCGGCGAGCGACTTCATCGGCGGCAACGTTCGCACCTATGACTCGATAGTCCATCCCGAGGACCTCCCCTACATGAAGTCGGACGTCACAGACGCCCTCGAGAGGGGATCTGCGTACTCGCTCGAATACAGGCTGGTCCATGTGAGCGGGGAGACACGGT
This sequence comes from Acidimicrobiaceae bacterium, assembly GCA_003140595.1. Taxonomy (GTDB): domain Bacteria; phylum Actinomycetota; class Acidimicrobiia; order Acidimicrobiales; family Bog-793; genus Fen-455. The sequence continues at coordinate 3,704 of PLKG01000093.1, forward strand.
GGGTCGCCGAGCACGGCCGGCCGGTTCTTGGCCCTGACGGGCGAAGACAGAAGATCGTCGGCGTGATCATGGACATAACCCGCCAGAAGGCGGCGGAGAAGTCGCGCGAGATCATCGAGCGCCAGCTGCGCAATCAGGCTCTGCACGACTCTCTGACCGGGCTACCCAATCGCACCCTGTTTGTCGAGAGTGTCGCTCATGCGATCTTCGAGGCGGAGCGGAACGGAACCGAGCTGGCCGTCTTCGTGCTGGACCTCGATCGGTTCAAGAAGGTCAACGACGCGCTCGGCCATGTGACCGGCGACCAGGTGTTGCAAGAGGTCGGAACCCGCCTCCAGGACGCGCTGCGCGAAGGCGACTCGATAGCCCGCTTGGGCAGCGACGAGTTCGCCGTGCTCGTGCTCCAGGCCCGTCGCGCGCACGCCCTCGAGGTCGTTCGCCGCGTGCGCGCCGCGATCGAAGAGCCGATGGATCTCCAAGGCCTGCCCGTCAACCTCTCGGTGAGCATCGGCGTCGCCGCGTATCCCCGTGACGGTGCCGAGGTCGAGTGGCTGCTGCGGTGTGCGGACACGGCGATGTACGTCGCCAAGGACTCCGACCTCGGTTACGCCTTCTACGACGCTTCGGTGGACACACGCGCTGCGACGCGCCTCGATCTGATCGGCGACTTGCGCCGTGCCATCGAGGACCAGGAGCTCGTCCTGCACTATCAGCCGAAGATCGCCGTGCGCAGCGGCCGCGTCGTAGGGGTAGAGGCCCTGACACGGTGGCACCACCCCGGTCGGGGTCTCATGATGCCCAACGAGTTCATCCCCGTGGCACAGGAGACGAGCCTCATCAAGGAGCTGACGCTCCATGTGATCAACGAAGTGGGTCGCCAATGGCGAGCGTGGGCGGACGAGGGCCGCCGCTTGCCGATCGCGGTCAACCTCTCGACGCGAGATCTCGTCGATCCCGGCTTTCCGGGAGAGGTTGCGACGCTGCTCGGCAAGTGGCGGATGCCCGTCACGATGCTCAAGTTCGAAGTCACCGAGAGCTCGGTGCTCGACGATCCGAAAAGGACCGAGGACGTGCTCGAGCGCCTCGGCGCTATGGGGCTACGGTTCTCGGTCGACGACTTCGGCACCGGCTATTTCTCTCTAGCCCACCTGAAGCGACTTCCGATCGACGAGATCAAGATCGACCGGTCGTTCGTGTCAGCCATGTCCGCCCACGAAGAGGACGAGGTCATCGTCCGCTCGACGATCGACCTCGGCCATAACCTCGGCTTGAGTGTCGTGGCCGAGGGCGTGGAGACCCGTTCTGTGATGGAACGCCTCGTTCCCTTCGGCTGTGACGTCGCGCAGGGCTACTACCTCGGCCGCCCGATGCCGGCCGAGGAGCTCGAGATCTGGCTCGACCAGCACCCCGTCTCGGGGGAGACCGAGACCGTCACAAAACGGAAGTTCCGCGAAGGAACCGTCCTCAAGATCGCCTCGGCCTGAGGTCGCGATCGGCGCGTCCGGGTTCGGGTCAGAAGTATTGACGCCCCGGTCGTCTCGTGCGCGAACGGGCTGAGCACCCAAATAGGCGCCCTTCGGGGCGCTCGGGTAACCTGCGAGAGATGTCACGTTCCGGAAGGGGACTCCGACTCGTCACCGAGCCGGCCCGTCACCCCTCAGCAGGAGGACAGCGCGTGCTCGTAGTCGATCACCCGATCGTCGCGCACCGCTTGTCGGTGCTCAGGGCCGTCGAGACCGACAACGCAACGTTTCGGACGATAATGGGCGAGCTCTCTGCTTTCGTCGCTTACGAGGCCCTGCGGGACCTTCGAACCGCCGAGCACCGGATCGACACTCCCATGGCAACCGATGTTGCCTGCCAACGAGTGAGCGAGATGGTGCTCCTGGTCCCGATCCTGCGGGCGGGGCTCGGGATGATCCCAGCGATCCAAGAAGTGCTCCCCTTGACCGAAGTCGCCCACGTCGGGTTGCGCCGTGACGAGGAGACGCTGCTTCCCACGGTCTATTTGGAAAGGCTTCCACGCGACCTGTCCGGTAGGCGGGTGATCATCTGCGACCCGATGTTGGCGACGGGAGGATCGCTCGTGAGGGTGTGCGATCTCGTCAAGGAACGGGGTGCCACCGAGATACATGCGCTCTGCCTGATCGCGTCGCAACCGGGTCTCGACCTTTTCTGCAGCCATCATCCGACGGTGAAGGTGGCATGCGTGGCCGTGGACCAGGACCTGAACGAGCACGGCTTCATCGTGCCGGGACTTGGTGACGCCGGCGACCGGCTCTTCGGCCCCCCCGCCTGATCTGTAGTTGCGCCCGGGCGCCAGACGGGCGAGCATCGCGGTCATGGTCATCGCCGCAGGTACCTATCGCGCGAAAGTCGGCTCCCAGGAGATCGACCTGCCGCTGATTCCGATCACCGGGGACCTGGCGATCGCTCTTCTCATCACAGTCGACCACGGTGTCCGCTTCGTCGAGCAGGCTGCCACCGAACTTGCGCTGCTGCTGGAGCCTTACGAGATCGACCTGGTGGTCTCGGTCGCGACGATGGGTATCCCACTCGCGATAGAGGTGACGAGGGCACTCGGCCTCGATGACTACCTGATCTTGCAGAAGACGCCGAAGTTGCACCTGCGCGATGCGATCACCGAGCCCGTCAAGTCCATCACGACCGGTGCCCAGCAACAGCTGTTGTTCGACGCTGCCAGGGTCGAGGTGGTCAAGGGCAAGCGGGTCGGGCTTGTCGACGATGTCATCTCCACCGGCGCCTCGATGCGCGCCGCGCTCAACCTCCTTCACCGGGTCGGGGCCGAGCCGGCGGCGATCGGCACCCTCGTCACCGAGGCGGCCACCTGGCGCCGCGAGCTCGGCGACACCGTTGAGCTCGTGCACGCGCTCGGTGCCATCCCCGTGTTCCGTCGCGATGCCTCAGGGAACTTCGTGGAGGACTGGGACGGCGGCGGCGAGCCCGATGGCTTGGCGATCGCCCCGGTGATCGGGGCTGCGACGCTGGACGATTAGAGGGTGCCTGCCTACCTCCGCGGCCAGGCCGTGCGCCCCCGGGCCTTGACCGAGAGCACGTTTGGACTCGACCAGGCTCTGCTCGTCAACACCTCGCCCGGGCGCCTGAGTGAGAGTTGTCACGAGCGTTTTCCCGTCGGCAACGCCGCGATGGGTCTCGGTGTCTCGAGGCACATCGACCGACGACAGACTTTCGAGATACCCCACCGTGTGGGTCACCTCCTGGTCGCGTCCGGCAGCGCGCGGCCGGCTCCTCAGACGACCTGGGCGTAGCCTTGAGCGGGGTGGGCGAACAAGCAACACGTCCCGGCGGTGCGACCGTTGTGGAGACCAACGCTCCGCAGGGAGACATCGAACCACCTATCGAGAGGTCTCCCGCAGTTTTTGGCCCGAGGTCCTTGGCCGCGCGCTTTGGACCGGTGACGCTTCTCAGCGTCGCGGCCCTGTTGCTCTCGCTCTACAAGCTGGGAGCGTCACCGATGTGGAGCGACGAGACCGCCTCGGTGTCGATCTCGGTCCAGCACGGCCACGCCCTGTGGAGTGCTGTCGCCAGCGATGGCGGGAGCATGTCGGCCTACTACTTGTTGCTGCACACCTTGTTCCTCGCAGGCCTCGGACAGTCCGCGGACTCGGTGCGGCTCTTCTCGGTAGTGGCCTTCGTGGTGATGGTCCCCTTCCTGTACGGATTCGTTCGGCGCTTTTGGGGCACTCAGGTCGCAGTCGTCGCGACTGGGCTTGTCATCACCAACCGGATGGTGCTCTCCAAGGCTCAGGAGGCGCGGGGCTACGCGCTCGGGCTCCTCCTCGTCGTGGTGGCGGCATGGCTGCTCTGCCAAGCGGTCGAGCGGGTCTCGCGCCCTCGTCTTGTTGGGTGGGCCGTCGTCTCGGCACTTGCCTGTTATTGCTTGCTTTTGTCACCACTGTTCGCCGTTGCCCAGTTCGCGTCGCTTCCCACATTGCGCCGGAAGGCCAGGTTGGTGCGGTCGACCGCGATCGCGGTCGTGGTGGCAGCTGTCCTTATCGTGCCGCTCGCTTTGATGGCGCTTCACCGCGGCACCGCCCAGATCGACTGGATCGCTCCCATCAGCTGGGGCGCGGCGAAGGGATTCCTCTACGGCCTGGTCGTGCCCAGGTTCTCGACGTGGCTGCGCTGGCTGATGCTGCTGGTCATTGTCGCGGGGATAATCCAGACCGCGGGCGAGGCCGTGCGAAGCGACGCCGGCTCACTGGAGCGTTGGCACCGCGTCCTGTTGCTGTGCTGGGCGGCAATCCCGCTTCTCGCGTTGATGGCGATCTCCTTTTCAGTGTCGCTTCTCCAGTCCGATTACCTGATAGCCGCCGTGCCCGCCTTCGCCGTGCTGGCCGCGGTCGGGATCCAGGCGATCGCTCGTCGGGCGGGCGCGGGAGCTGCCAGAGGTGTCGGATCGATCCGAGCCGCAGAGGGTTCTCGACAAACCAACGGCGCTGCATCGACGGTGGTCGTGCTCGCGGTGGTCGCCGCCCTGGTAGTGGTGTACCCGCTCGTGAACTCCTGGGGCCGCTACGGGGCGGTTATCGAGAACGGCCCCGGCGAGACGTCTTTCATCGTCGGTCTCGCACGCCCAGGGGACGCGATCATCTTCGATCAGCCCGCTCAGCGGATGATCTTCGACTACTACCTGCTCGCGGACCACGACAGGGCGGGCACACTTGCTCGGCTCCCCTCGCCGGTCTGGCCGGCGGCTAAATGGGGCACCCAGCTGCCCTATGCCGCGAACCACAAGCTGCCCACGCCCACCGCGATAGCCGCACTCGACGGCCGCTTCTCGAGGATCTGGGTCGTCGACGGAGGCTGGGCAGCGCTACCGCGTTACCTGGTCCAGAGCCGCGCGATGCTTGCGGATCTCCACCGGGACTATCGCGTCGTCGGGGAAGAGGACTTCCAGGGTGTGAAGGTGCTCCTGTTCTCGAAGTCGGCACCGAGACCGCCTGGCATGCACGCCTGGACCGGCGAGGGGTAGCACCTCGAGGTCTAACCCAGATGTCAAACCCCGAGGTGCACGCGCCAGTACGCCTCTATCTCCTTGACCGCGGCAATCGCGATGATGTCGCAGCCCCCCGGCGGAGCGATGTGGATCCCGTCGCTGTCTCTGGCGAGGACCGTCTGACCCGAGCTGTTGGTGAGGTAGGCGGTGTAGAGACCCTGGGCGTTGGAGAACAGGGACCAGGTGGAGAAGAACTCGACACCCCGGTGCGCTGCGGCCTGTGCCCGGTAGATCGCGTTCAAGGTCTGCATCGCGGCGCCGAAGGTGGGGTCCTGCATGATCGGCAGCCCGACCCAGAGCATCTTGGCACCCGTCTTCAAGGTCTCGTTCATCATGAGGGCTACACGCTCGGCGTAGATCGTGTGCCACTGGGCCGTCCCGAAGACGACCGGCTCGCCATTGACAAGGAAGTTCTGCGCGTCGTTTGCACCGATGAGGATCGTCACCATTTGCGGGTGGTACTTGGCGAGATCAGCGGCCAGGACCGAAGGCCAGTTGTAGAAGTCGGGGCGGGCGAGCCCACTGTCACCGTGCGCAGCCTGGATGAGGTGCACAAGCGGGTTCGTGCCCATCGTGTAGCCGAGGCCGAGGCCGAGATCCTCTCCCAATGAATCACCGACGTCGAGGATCGTCATGGGCTTGGTGTCTGTCGGCTGGTGAAGGCGTGGAAGGGTTGTCGTCGTCGTAGTCGGAGCCTTGTGACTCGGGGGAGCGCCAGAGGCGTTGGACTTGCACCCGGCGATCAGGACACAGCACGTCACGGCCACGACGGCGCCGCGGGCGAACCGAGTCGGGATCGCGACCTTGTCAGTCCGCAGTTCGCGCATGCCGTGGAAACTAGCCGCCCGCCGGCCGCTCGGCAGGGCAGCCTTTGGCGCAGCTGTCCGGCTAGTCCCGGTCGAGCCGCCCGTGCAGGAAGTCGTCGTAGGCGCCGAGGTCCAACAGCCCGTGTCCGGAGTAGGAGAACAGGATCACCTTCTCCTCGCCGGCTTGTTTGGCGGCAAGTGCCTCGTCCATCACGGCGCGGATGGCATGTGCGGTCTCGGGTGCAGGGATCGTTCCCTGGGTGCGGGCGAACTGAACGGCCGCCTCGAACACCTTGCCTTGGGGATAGGCGACTGCCCGCATTCTGCCGGCCTTCACAAGATCGGAGATGATCGGCGCGTCGCCGTGATAGCGCAGCCCCCCGGCGTGTATGGACGGCGGCATGAACTCGTGACCGAGGGTGTACATCGGCAGGAGCGGTGTCATCTTGGCGACGTCGGCGAAGTCGTACCGGAAGGTCCCCTCCGTGAGGGTCGGGCACGAGGACGGCTCGACCGCGAGCAGGTCCACGCCGGCGTCGGGCACGAACGGCAGCGAGATGCCGCCGAGGTTTGATCCGCCACCGCACGAGCCGATCACGATGTCGGGGAGTCGCTCTCCCGCACTGGCCAGCTGCTCCTTGGCCTCGAGCCCGATCACGGTCTGGTGCAGCAGGACGTGGTTGAGCACAGAGCCGAGCGAGTAGTGCGTGTCCTCTCGCGAGACTGCATCTCGGACCGCGTCGGAGATCGCGGATCCGAGAGACCCGGGGCTGTCCGGATCATCGACGGGGGAGGGCACGACCGATCCTCCCCAGACCTCCATCATGACGCGCCGGTACGGCTTTTGGTTGTACGAGGCACGCACCATGTACACCTTGCACTCGAGCCCGAACAATGCGCAGGCGAACGCAAGAGCGCTTCCCCACTGGCCCGCACCTGTCTCGGTGGCGAGCCTCGTGATGCCGGCCTGCTTGTTGTAGAAGGCCTGTGGGACTGCGGTGTTCGGCTTGTGGGAACCGGCAGGCGACACCGACTCGTCCTTGTAGTAGATCCGCGCCGGCGTGCCGAGGGCACGCTCCAACCGTTGCGCGCGGACAAGCGGCGTGGGGCGCCACAGCCGCAACACGTCGATGACCTCTCCTGGGATGTCGACCCAGGGCTCGGAGGTGACCTCCTGGCCGATGAGCGCCATCGGGAAAAGCGGCGAGAGATCATCGGGGCCGACCGGCTCGCGGGTGCCCGGGTGAAGATCGGGTTGTAGTGGCTCGGGCAGTTGTGGCACTACGTTGAACCACGCCTCGGGCATCTGTCCGGGTGGAAGGTTCCAGCGCATGTGAGACGCCCCTTTCTCGGCCGCTTGCACTTGGGTGTGGGGACCTTAACCAAAACCTGTGCGCCGTGCGCACGATTGGCCCGCGACCGAGGGGCGTCCGGCCCTGCGCGCCGGTGACCGACCGCACCCGGCTGGGCTGAGGAGGGCAAGCTCCTCTCCGGACGCGGGAAATGGCCTATTTCCCGATAGATTGCGACATGCTCGGGAATCGGTGAGTTGGGGGGACCTGGACGCGGCATGGCCCACGGCGCGCACGGCATGTGGTCGCTCATGAGGGACAGCTCTGTGACCAAGCAGAAGCTGCCCCCCGGAACACTGAGACGGATAATGCGCTTCGCCGCGCCGTACCGCAGGATGCTCGGGGTATTCCTCGCCGTCATCGTCGTCGACGCCCTCATCGGGGTGTGGAACCCTCTTATCTACCGCGAGATCATCGACGGTGGCATCGCCAGGCACAACTCCCACCTGATCTTCCTGCTTGCACTGCTTCTCGGGGGCCTGGCGCTCGTCGACGCGTTGTTGTCCCTGGCGCAGCGATACATCTCGTCGCGCGTCGGTGAGGGACTTATCTACGACATGCGCGAGAAGGTCTTCGGCCACGTCCAGGAGATGCCGCTCGCGTTCTTCTCCCGCACACAGACCGGTGCCCTCATCTCGCGATTGAACAACGACGTGCTGGGAGCCCAGCAGGCCTTCACCGACACTCTTTCCTCGATCGTCTCCAACCTCATCACCGTGGTCCTCACCGTCGCGGTGATGGCCTTCCTCTCGTGGCAGATCACCGTCGTCGCCCTGCTGCTCCTTCCGCTGTTCGTCTTCCCGGCGCGCCGGATCGGCCGCAAGCTGCAGGTCTTGACCAGGGAGGCCTACAACCTAAACGCCCAGATGAACAACACGATGACCGAGCGCTTCAATGTGTCGGGGGCTCTACTGGTCAAGTTGTTCGGCCGGCCGGACATCGAGCATGAGCAGTTCGCCGGTCGCGCGGCCCGTGTCCGCGACATCGGGGTGCAGACGGCGATGTATGGCAGGGTCTTCTTCCTGTCCCTGATCCTCACGTCGTCACTTGCAACGGCGCTCGTGTACGGCTGGGGAGGCGTGCTCGCGGTCGACGGCCGTTTCAAGGTGGGCACTGTCGTCGCGCTCGCCGCACTGCTCACCCGCCTTTACGGTCCGCTCACCGCGTTGTCGAACGTGAACGTCGACGTGATGACCGCACTGGTCTCTTTCGACAGGGTCTTCGAGGTGCTGGACCTCGCTCCGCTGATCGCGGAGCAGCCCGACGCCGTCGCCATTCAGCGCGGCCCGGTCGGAGTCGAGTTCGACCACGTCGATTTCAGCTACCCGACGGCCGAGGAGGTGTCGCTCGCCTCGCTCGAGTCGGTCGCCGTCTTGGACCAGACGCCATCCAGCCAGGTCCTCTACGACGTGAGCTTCCGGGCCGATCCGGGACAGCTGGTGGCCCTTGTAGGGCCGTCGGGGGCGGGCAAGACCACGATCAGCTATCTCGTCTCACGCCTGTACGACGCCCGGAGTGGCGCGGTCCGCCTGAACGGCATCGACGTGCGCGATGTCAGTTTCGCGTCGCTTCGCGAGACGATCGGCGTGGTGACCCAGGACGCCCACCTGTTCCACGAGACGATCCGGGCGAACCTGCGCTACGCAAAGCCGGACGCGACCGAAGAAGAGCTCCGCGAGGCCGCCTCCGGTGCACAGATACTGCCCTTCATCGAGTCGCTCCCCGATGGATTCGACACCGTCGTGGGTGATCGCGGATACCGGCTCTCCGGTGGCGAGAAGCAGCGCATAGCCCTGGCGCGCCTGTTGCTGAAGGCACCGGACGTGGTGGTTCTCGACGAGGCAACCGCTCATCTCGACTCGGAGTCCGAGGTGGCGGTCCAGCGTGCGCTGCAGACGGCTCTCGAGGGCAGGACATCGATTGTCATCGCGCACCGGCTCTCGACTGTGCGCGGAGCCGACCAGATCCTTGTCGTCGCTGAGGGACGCATCGTCGAGCGCGGTCGCCACGAGGATCTGCTGGCAGCCGGCGGGGCGTACGCGGATCTGTACCACACCCAGTTCGCGCGTCAGGCGATCGAGGAGACAGGTGTCGTTACAACCTGAGGGTGTCCCCGAGGCTGTTGGACATACTGGACGCGTGGCCCCCGGTGACCTCGGCGAGCTCTTGAGCCACTTGTCGGTACGCCGTCGGCCCGGGAGCTGGTGCATGGTCAGCGGTGTGACTGTGCCTAAGGAGACCACCGCAGCGGCCACGATTGTCGAGGACGAGGGCACGACCACCGTGTTGGCGCTCGCGGACGCCGAGCGCCTGGGCGTGAGGCCTGACTTTGTCGCTGCTTGGCTCACCGTGGAGGCCTACTCGGCACTCGATGCCGTCGGCTTGACTGCTGTGCTCGCGTCAGCCCTGGCGGGAGCGAACATCGCCTGCAACGTGCTGGCCGGGTACCACCACGACCACCTCCTCGTTCCGATCGGTGAGGCCGACCGGGCCATCGCCGTGCTCAGGTCACTTCGCAGCCCGCTCGGTAGATGAGCCCCACCGGTGGGCGCCAGTGTCGCGCTCACCCGTCCGGGGACGCGGACGCAGGCCCTCTCACGCTGCCAGCGCCACGCAGGCGGCGTGGCAGTCTCCGGGCCTTCGGGCGGCTCGAAGGCCACCGCGGCCGGTCAAGGTAACTTGGGAGGGCTTGTAATTACGGTCCGGCAGCCGAGCGCGGCCGAGACCGACGAGGAAGGGGAGATCGGTGACGGCAAGGGAGCATTGGAAGTTGGATCCGGAGGAGCACGACTATTCGGCCGCTGCGAGCTACCTTTCCCTTCTCCTCGACGAGAAGGCGGTCGATGTCCTGCTGGCCGAGCTGCGTGCCGCGTCCATCGGACACTGGAAGGCCAAGGACCTCCTCCGCGCGAGCCACCTCGCCCTGCTCCCGACCGACAACGTCCATGTCGTGTCCGATCTGAAGAAGGTCAAGGACGGCGCGAAGCTGTCGCCGGTTCTTCTCATCCGGGGGAATATGTCCACCTCGACCCCGTTGCAGATCGTGGACGGCTACCACCGGGTCTGTGCGAGCTATTACATCGACGAGGACGCCGACATCCCTTCCAGGATGGTCGATGCCCCGAAGGCCTGACGCTCTGTCCGAAGTCCACCTGACCGATTGTCGGTACTGGGGTTCTGCTCATCACAGGTCCTTTTGATGGATCAGGTGCGTGAGGTTATTGTCGATCGCACGCAAGGCTTGCCCGCGAGGACAGATTGAGTCGAGGAACTGCTTTGTCGACACAGCCCATTCAGGTCTATCCGGGCTACGTTTTTGACCTCGACGGCACGGTATATCTGGGTGATGCCCTGTTGCCGCATGCCGCTCAGACGATAGGCGAGCTCCGCCGCCGGGGATCGCACATCGTCTATGTGACCAACAAGCCCCTCGAGACCGCGGAGGACTACGCACGCAAACTGACCCGCCTCGGCGTGGAGACGGCGCGTTCGGACGTCGTGACCTCGGTGGACGCGCTCGTGGACTACCTCGGCGAGGAGCACCCCGGCGCGACCGTGCTCGCCGTGGCTGAACGCTCGACCACTGACGAGCTGTCTGCGGCGGGAGTCAAGGTGACCACCCAGCCTCTCGAGGCTGAGGTCGTGGTCGTCTCGTTCGATCGCACCTTCGACTACGAGAAGCTGAACGCGGCCTTCCAAGCCGTGCGTTACGGCGGCGCCGTGATTGTGGCGACGAATCCCGACCCCTACTGTCCGACGCCAGAGGGTGGCATCCCTGACTGTGCCGCGATGCTGGCTGCGATCGAGGCGTGCGCGGGTGCCAAGGCTGAAGCGGTGGTCGGCAAGCCGAGCATCCACATGGCTCGCGCGCTGCTCAGGCGGCTGAGCATGGCCCCTGACCGAGTGGCCGTGGTCGGTGACCGCCTGCTCACCGACATCGCCATGGCGCGCTCCATGGGCATGACGGGCGTGCTCGTGCTGACGGGGGCGACGTGTGCCGAGAGCATCGAAGGCTCCCCCGTTCAACCTGACTACGTGATCGGATCCCTGAGCGAGCTCCTGCCTGAGTCTCGCCCGGTGATTGAAGCTCTTGAACCGCGAACCTTGGAGGCTGATTGCTGATGGTGTCGGATACTGAGACTCGTTTCGGGCCCGACACTCGTGAACGTGCCCTGGAACGCTGCGAGTCAGAGAGCTTCGACGTGCTCGTCGTCGGCGGCGGTGTGACAGGCTGTGGCGCCGCCCTCGACGCCGCCAGCCGCGGCCTGTCGGTGGCTCTTGTCGAAAAGCGCGACTTCGCTGCGGGAACCTCGAGCCGTTCGAGCAAGCTGATCCACGGCGGGCTGCGCTACCTCGAGAGCTTCGACGTCGAACTGGTTCGCGAGGCGCTGCACGAGAGGCGGCTCCTGGTCGAGAAGATCGCGCCTCATCTGGTTCATCCCACGCCCTTCCTGTTCCCTCTCAAGCACAGGGCCTGGGAGCGCTTCTACATGGGCGCGGGCCTCTCTCTCTACGACGCTCTCGCGGGTCTGCACCCCGCGATGCCGCGCCACCGGCACCTGACGCGCCGCGCGTGCTTACGGGCGGTGCCGGGTCTGCGTGGCGACTGGCTGACCGGTGGCATCCGCTACTTCGACGCCCAGGTCGACGACGCCCGCTTTTCGATCGTGCTCGCGCGAACGGCCGCGAGCCACGGCGCGGTCTGCGTCTCGGCGGTAGGCGTCGTCGACTTCCTGCACGCGGGCGAGCGCGTCGCCGGCGTGCGCGCGCAGGACCTCGAGTCGGGTCGTGAGTTCGACGTGCGTGCCAGCACCGTGATCAATGCCACCGGCGTATGGACAACCGAGATGGAACGCCTCGCTGGTGTCGCGGATCCCATGATCGTGAGACCGTCCAAGGGCGTTCATCTCGTAGTGCCGAGGGACCGGATCGACTCGCAGTACGCGCTCATCCTGCGGACGGAGAAGAGCGTGCTCTTCGTGCTGCCCTGGGGAGACCGCTGGATTATCGGCACGACCGATACAGAGTGGCATCACGGTCTCGATCACCCTTCGGCGACCCACGCCGACATCGAGTACCTCCTCGACCACCTCAACGAGGCACTGCGCGAACCACTGGGATTCGACGACGTCATCGCCGTCTTCGTCGGCCTGCGTCCACTTCTCGGAGGAACCGACGAGGAGACCGCCAAGCTCTCTCGCAACCACGCGGTGAGGCGAAGCGCGCCTGGGTTTGTGAGCGTCGCCGGTGGCAAGTACACGACCTACCGGCTCATGGCGCGCGACGCAGTCGATCTGGCGGCGCGCGAGTTGGGCTTCGCTGTGGATCCCAGCCGCACCGGCGATGCCCCACTTCTCGGAGCCATCGGTCTGTCCGGCGCCGAGGTTCGCTTGAGCAGCAGTCACCCCGGCGCCGCCCATCTGGCACCAGAGCAGCTGCACCACTTGGTGGCCCGCTACGGAAGCCTTGCGGCCGAGGTGCTCGACCTCGTAGTCGATGACCCTCGGCTTGCCGCTCCGCTCGTCGGGGCAGAGGAGTACGTCGCCGCCGAGGTCAGCTACGCCGCCGCGTACGAGGGTGCCCTACACATCGATGACGTTCTCACCCGTCGTACGCACATCGCCTTCGAGGTGCCCGACCGCGGATGGTTGGCAGCAGACGGTGTGGCCCGGCTGATGGCAACAGTGCTCGGTTGGGACCGGGACACCGTTGATCATGAGATCGCCCACTACCGGGCGCGGCTCGAAGCCGAGGCCGCAGCGCAGGTCCTGCTCACCGACGCCGCGTCAGACTCGGCCAGGGCCGGGGTGCTCGACCCCCGGCTCGAGCATCTCGCCGAGCGGGGAGAATAGGGACCGGCCACCGGCCGATCGGAGGCGCTCCTCAGCCGGGGCGACGTTGCGCTCGCCTGCGCTTCTTCAAGGCACCGCCTCGGGCGTGCCGCGCTGGACCGGTCGCCTGGCTCCCTGGCAGCTCAGGGCCTGGCCCCCCGGGGGAGGCGGTGTAACGCGGAGGCATTGAGCGAGACTGTTAAGCATGTTCCGATCACGAGGATCCAAGACCTCCAGCACCGAGAACCAGGCGCCACGCGAAGTTGTGCGGTCCGAGGACGAGTGGCGCAGTCGTCTGACCCACGAGCAGTACCGAGTGCTGCGCAAGGCGGCGACCGAGCCTGCCTTCACGGGTCGTTACGTCGACTGCCACCTCGACGGCACCTATCACTGCGCGGCGTGCGGCGCCGAGCTGTTCTCCTCCGACGCGAAGTTCGACTCGGGCTCTGGATGGCCGAGCTTCTTCGAGCCTGCAGTGGCCGACTCGGTGGAGCTGCACAGCGACCGGTCCCTCGGGATGGAGAGGACCGAAGTTCTTTGCCGGGCTTGTGGGTCGCACCTCGGGCACGTGTTCGACGACGGTCCTCTGCCGACCGGAAAGCGGTACTGCATCAACTCGTGCTCACTCGACATGGACCCGGAGCAACAATGAGCTTTTTCAAGAACAAGTCTGAGATGGTGTCGCCCGAGCAGGCGATCCGCGGCCGCGACGAGGAGATGAAGCTACCCGAGCGGCACCTGGTGCTCGGGACGCCGCTTCGCCCCCCGGTGTCGGGAGGCTTCGAGCGCGCCATATTCGCGATGGGCTGTTTCTGGGGTGCCGAGCGAAAATTCTGGCTCGCGGACGGCGTGTACACCACCGCGGTCGGCTACAGCGGCGGCCTCACGCCGAATCCGACCTATGAAGAGGTCTGTTCGGGCAAGACGGGCCACGCCGAGGCGGTCCTCGTCGTGTTCGACGGCACGAAGACCTCCTACGACAAGTTGCTCTCCATATTCTGGGAGAGCCACGACCCGACCCAGGGCATGCGTCAAGGAAACGACACCGGAACTCAGTACCGCTCCGCGATCTACACGACGACTGCCGCCCAGCAGGTGATCGCCCAGCAGTCGCTCGCCGAGTACCAGCGGGCGCTCGAGGCGGTGGGTTACGGGCGGATCACGACCGAGATCAAGCCTGCAGGTCCCTTCTACTACGCGGAGGGCTACCACCAGCAGTACCTGCAACGGAACCCGAACGGCTATTGCGGACTGGGTGGCACCGGTGTCTCGTGCAATGTCGGTCTCACATCCGGCGAGAGCTGATCCACAGCTCCTGCCGAGCGATGCCGCCGTTGCAGCCGAGCGAGCGTTGGTGAGCCCGCTCACGCTGCACTCCTCACGGAGTTGTTCGGCTCGGTGGACGCCGAGCCTCCCTTTCGCGTGTCTTGGCCAGCTGCCGGGCGAAGCCCGGTCTTGTGCTCGGCTCCACGCTTCACCGGGGCGCCAACTGCGCCCAGGCTCACCGCTTTGGCGAGATTGATAGCGGCGTTGTCGTCGCTCTGGTGCTGCCTTTTTTCGCAGCATCCCTGCCGCGTCCAGCACCTCGACGACGATCACGCCATGGGTCTTGGCGAGCTCGGTGAGGTTGTGGATCGCGTGGCTAGTACCGGCGCCACCTCGTCGTAAAGGCGGGTGAGCTTCGTTGTCGTCTTTCGGTAGCGGGGGGAGCCGGCCTTTTGACCTGAGCGTCGGCGGTTGAGGCCCGGAGTTCGGCCAGGCGATGATCGAGGGCCGGGCAGGTGGCCGCGTCGTTGACCTGTGCTACCCAAATGGTCACCCGCCGGAAGTCTGCATCGCTCGCCCATTGGAGGACGCCTGACACGAGCGCGACGCCGACACCGCCTCGAGGTGCCGTGGGAGCCGTCCACGTCGACACGAGATCGGCGGACTGCGGCTCGCCGGCGGGTCGCCATGCCCCCGAGGCCGAAGCTCGTTCCACAACCGCGCCGACACCAAGCCTTCCTCTAGCGTTCGGCCGGTGGTGTGGCTGGCGGCAGTCCCGCTGATCATCTGGGTGTACATAGTGCTCTTCCGGGGCGCGTTCTGGACTACCGGGGTGCGGCTGCCGGTCGCCTCCGACCCCGCGTCGTGGCCCCCGGTTTCTGTCGTCGTCCCGGCTCGGAACGAGGCGTTCGTGCTCGGCGCCAGCCTGCCGACCCTCCTGTCGCAGGACTATCCGGGGCCTCTGCAGGTGATCTTGGTCGACGACCACTCGACCGACGAGACCGCTGAGGTGGCTAGGCGGCTCGGAGGCCAAGCCGGTGGGCGAGTGGTCCCAGTGGTCGTGTCCGGCGAGGAACCCCCGCCAGGCTGGTCCGGCAAGCTCTGGGCGCTGGCACAGGGCATCCAGGCTGTGTCGCCAGGTGGTTCGGCCGCGGGGACCACCCCGGGTCTTGCTCCGCCGGGGTTCCTGCTCCTCACCGACGCTGACATTGCCCATCCGCCGTCGTCGGTTCGCCGGCTCGTCGCCTGGGCCGAGAGCGCCGGGCTGGACGAGGTCTCGCTCATGGCCCGCCTCCGAGTGCAGACCGGTTGGGAACGGCTGCTCATTCCTGCGTTCGTCTACTTCTTCGCTGAGCTGTACCCATTTCGCTGGGTCAACCGCCGTGGCCGCAAGACTGCGGCGGCGGCCGGCGGTTGCATCCTTGTTCGTCGTCAGGCGCTCGAACGCGCAGGGGGGATCTCGACGATCCGCAGCGCGGTCATCGACGACGTGGCCCTGGCCAAAGCGTTGAAACGGAGCGGATCTGCGATCTGGCTCGGCCTCGCCGACGAGGTTCGCAGCGTGCGCCCCTACTCGGGGCTGACGGACCTGTGGGACATGGTGGCTCGTAGTGCGTACACCCAGCTCAGCTTTTCCCCCTTCTTGTTGTTGGGGACCCTGGTCGGGCTCACCATCACCTTCGTCGGGCCGGTCGTCGCCGCCGTCGGCGGCCTCATCGCCGGTGCGCCGGCGATCACCGTGGTCGGTGCGGCCTCTTTCGTGCTCATGGAGCTGACCTATGTGCCGACGGTCCACTACCACCGCCTGGGGTTCTGGCGGGCCGCGGGACTGCCGGCTGTGGCTTGCCTGTACGGGGCCATGACGGTGACCTCGGCCTGGCGCCACTACCGGGAGGGCGTGGCTTGGAAGGGGCGACGCTACGGGGCGCCCATCGACTGAGGCAGTGAGCGCGATTTGCGACGGCCGTCGTCGAGGGCGACCGGCTCCATGTGCGAGCGAACTTGCGTAGCGTCGTCACCATGGAAGAGGGGATGGAGGAAATCCACGACGGCGAGACGCTCTGGCGCTTCGAGCGGGACTTTTTCGAGTCGAGGTGGACCTGCTTGTGGGGTCGGGGCTGTCTCGGCATCGGCTCGGAGCCGGCGGAGCATCTCGGTCTCGGGTGCTGTTCGGTCGGCGCCGAGCTGTGTGATGTCGACGAAGCCCGCATGACCGCCGCGCTGGCGGCGACGCTCGACCCGGCCCGCTTCGAACATCACGGCGAGGCCTCCGAGCGGGGCATCTTCAGCGATGGCGCCCGCAACCACACCCGCGTCGTCGACGGCGCGTGCATCTTCCTCAACCGCCCCGGGTTCGCGGGAGGCTCGGGTTGCGCGCTCCACCTTGCGGCCATCGAGGCTGGCGAGTCACCGATCGACTGGAAGCCCTCGGTGTGCTGGCAGCTGCCCATCAGGGTGGACTGGGAGCCGGGTCCGGACAACACCGAGGTGGCAACGGTGCGGCGTTGGACGCGGAGCGACTGGGGCATCGAGGGCGAGGAAATGGCCTGGTGCTGCACAGAGGGTCCGTTGGCCTACGTGGCCGAGAGTCCCGTGGTCGACTCGCTGGGAGCAGCGCTGGCGGCGATCACGGGCACAGAGGTTTATCTCGAGCTTCGCCGTCGGATCAAAGCAGAGTAGGAGTCCGGTCGGCACGGACTGTCTCGGCCCGCTTATCTGTGCTCCG
>PLKG01000140.1 GCA_003140595.1 Acidimicrobiaceae bacterium
CTTAAAAGGGGCAAGCCGGGTGGTGACCTCCTCGGTGAGCGTGGCAATCGAGGCGTCGAGGAAGTCGATATGGTCGATCACCTGACGACACACCACCGCGTGGTGCGCGCCGAAATGCCCCGACAGCGCCTCTTCGAGCTCGGTGATCTTCGCCCGCATGCGGCCCTTTGCCATCTGGGCGAGGACCGCCGGGTCCCGCTCGCCTCGGATCAGGGCCTCGATGATCTCGCGCGAGGACTTGCTCCAGACCACAGAGGCGACCGAGGTGAGCTTGATCCCAGCGTCTTGGAGAACCTTCTCGAGCCGCTGGATCTCACGGGTGCGTGCGTCGACCTGAGTCTTGCGATAGCGGGTCAGTTCGCGAAGCTCGCGGATCGGAGGTGGTGGGACGAAGGAGGGCCGGACCATCCCGTGCGCGGCGACGTCGGCGAGCCACTCCGCGTCAGAGAGATCGCTCTTCCGGCCGGGCACGTTCTTTACGTGTTGCGCGTTGCACAGCCACAGCTCGTCGAAGAGGCCCTCGAGCGCGTAGAACGGTGGCTTCCAATACACGCCGGTCCCCTCCATCGCGACGGTTGTCACCGCGACGTCGGCAAGGAACGCCGCGAGCTCACCGAGACCGCGACGTGTTGTCCCGAAGCGTTTCTTGGTGACACTGACCTCGCCGTCAGGCTCGACCACCCGGCAGCAGACGACCACCGTGTCTCGGTGAACGTCCAGCCCCGCAACCCGGTCTCTGATCCGTTTCATCTCCCACCTCCATGTTCTTGGAGGCTGTCGGGGAGGGCCTCACGAAGCGAAGTCTGGGGTTCGTGCTCGTAGCGACAGTCGAAGATCCTCCACGGCCCTCCGCACCACACTCATCACGCGCTCACGGCGGCAAGTCAATCTCGGCGACGGCTCCCGGCAGCCGGCCACAAGCATTTCATCCGACGCGGATGGCCGTCCCGGTCATGGCCACTCATCGGGCTATGGGTCGTGAGTTACCTGACGTGCCGCTCGCTATGAGCGCGGACTTCCGGACTTGGTCTCGCCCGCTCGAAGTGATCGGCAATCGGGCGCCCCAGGGGCGAAGAAGAGGCCTCGTTCGGGGCGGCATCGGGTGCGGCGACTGGCTGGCAATCGGAGCGATGTTCTGTTTGTGTGGGAAGGTGCAGAACGACGAGGAGATTGGCTTCTCACTGGGGAATTCAGACGAGCGGGAGCTGCTGCTCGATTGGCTCGGCTACCTGCGCAACGCAGTGATGCGCAAGATCGAAGGCGTCAGTGACGCCGATGCCCGATGGACACCCGACGGCCGACTGATCTCATTGATCGGAATAGTGAATCACCTCACCCATGTCGAATGGCGGTGGATCGACGGTGGGATGCTCGGCCACGACGTCAGCCGCAACGAAGGGGAGTTCAACCCCGGCCAGGAGCTCACTGTGGATGCCGCCCTCACCGCCTACCGAGAACGCGCGAACGCAACGAACGCCACCGCGAGGAGACTCGCGTTCCCTTGAAGACCCTTGCGGGCTTGTCGAAGGCACGGACCTACGTTGGGTGCTCCTTCACCTCATCTATGAGACTGCCCGTCACGCGGGCCATGCCGACGCAGCACGAGAACTCCTCGATGGGACCACCGGGGAGTGAGCGAAGCGCCTATCATGCGCCGGACGGCATGGTGAAGTGCCGGCGCTTCGTGCCAGCCTTTGACGCTGTCAGCGACCGCGAACGGAATCGGCAAGGAGAACGAGCACGCTCCCGTCGATCTGCGTGCCCGTCCTTCGAGGCCAGTCGACGTTCGGTGAGGCAATTTGTGTGGGACTTCCAGCTGCCGAACTCCCGAGGACACGGTTAGCCGGGACGGACGCTACCTCCCCGGTGTCAAACAAGCGCACCATCTGGTCGGCGCACCCCGATGGTTCATCTCCTACGCTCTCCGCATAGATACCCTGACATTCCTGTTCACCGACATTGAGGGATCGACGCGGCTTCTCCAGGAGCTGGGCGAACGCTACGCCGACGTACTGATGGAGCACTATTGGCTCCTGCGGCAGGCATTTCGTTCTCACGGCGGCGTCGAGCAGGGCACCCAAGGAGATTCGTTCTTCTACGTCTTCCCGTCCGCTTCGGCTGCCGTCTCGGCCGCCGCGGACGCTCAACATGCGCTGGGAACAGGCCCTCCCCGGGTACGGATGGGCATTCACACAGGCGAGGCGATCCTGACCGCCGAGGGCTACGCCGGGCTCGACGTGCACAAGGCGGCTCGCGTGGCCGCCGCCGCCCACGGCGGTCAAGTGGTGCTGTCGAGAGAGGCACGCGTCCAGATCGACTCCGCTATTCCACTTCTCGATCTTGGGGAACACAGGCTCAAGGACTTCGACGAACCCGTCTGGTTGTTCCAGTTCGGCACGAACACGTTCCCACCGCTCAGGACGACCTCGAACACAAACCTGCCCCAGTTGGCGAGCTCGTTCGTGGGCCGGCGGCGGGAAGCGCACGCTGTGAGCTCCCTGATCCGTAACGGTTCGCGCCTCGTCACGCTGACCGGATCTGGTGGGTCGGGCAAGACTCGGCTGGCGATCGAGGTGGCGGCCGGGCTTGTGCCTGAATTCCGGGCCGGTGTGTTCTGGGTCGGCTTGGCGCCGCTGCGTGAGCCGGGACTCGTGATCGAGACGATCGGGAGATCACTCGGGGCAAAGACCGGGCTTGCCGCGCATGTTGGCGAACGCGAGATGCTGCTGCTGCTCGACAACCTCGAGCAGGTGATC
Source organism: Acidimicrobiaceae bacterium (assembly GCA_003140595.1). Lineage (GTDB taxonomy): Bacteria > Actinomycetota > Acidimicrobiia > Acidimicrobiales > Bog-793 > Fen-455. The sequence continues at coordinate 2,757 of PLKG01000140.1, forward strand.
GGGATCGCCCCAGAGCTGTCGATCTTGCTCGAGGCTTGCCCGAACTTGTCGCTGCTTGTCACCAGCCGCGAGCTCTTGCGTATCCGGGGCGAGGTCGAATACCTGGTTCTGCCTCTCGCCGATGCGGAGGCAGTCGAGCTCTTCTGTGCCCGGGCACGTGTCGCACCTGATGCCACTGTCGCCGACCTCTGCCGTGCGCTCGACAACTTGCCGTTGGCAGTCGAACTTGCCGCGGCGCGGTCGAGCGTGTTGTCGCCGGCACAGGCTTACGCGAGGCTCTCCGGGCGCCTCGACGTATTCAAAGGTGGCAGGGATGCTGACCCCCGCCAGCAGACGCTGCGGGCAACGATCGAGTGGAGCCACGAACTGCTCGGCGCGGTCGAGCAGCACTTGTTTGCCTGCCTCGCCGTCTTTGCCGCCGGCTTCACGCTTGAGGCGGCAGAGCAGGTCACCGGCGTCGCGCTCGACAGCCTGCAGGCGCTGGTTGACAAGAGCCTTCTCCGGCACACCGCGGAGCGTTTCTGGATGCTCGAGACCATCCGGGAGTACGCGGTCGAACGGCTGGACGAGCTTGATGAGGCTGCCGAGTTGCGGCGTCGCCACGCCGAGCATTTCTTGGTCCTCGCCGAGCGGGCCGAGTCCGAGCTGGCGGGCGAGCGGCAAGCTGAGTGGCTCGAACTGCTCGAACGGGACTACGCGAACCTGCGGTCTGCGCTCGCCTGGCTCCTCGGTTCCGAAACACCGGAACTTGGTGTCCGGCTCGCGGGCGCCCTGAGCCAATTCTGGTCCAAGCGGGGGTACCTTGCCGAGGGCCGCCTCCGGTTGGCTGAAGCGCTCGCCGTGTGCGATCGCGGCAAGGAGCAAGCGAAGGTGCTCTTCAGCGCGGCGCTACTGGCGACATTGCAGGGCGACTGGCCGGAAGGGAGGCGCCTCTCGGAGCATTGTCATCAACTCAGCCTCCAGATCGGCGAGCTTCTTCTCGCGGCTCGGTCGCTGCTGACGCTGGGACGGGTGACTGTTGCCGAGGGTGATCATGTGCGCGCCTGCTCGCTCTTCGAGGCGGCGGTGGACCTCGCGACCGGGATTGACGACGCGACGACCATCGCGATGGCCCGTTTCAACCTCGGCTACGCGTCGCTGAGCGCCGGCGACTACGTCCGGGCCCGAAAGGAGATACAGGACGCTCTTGCCCACTTCGAGAAGAACGCGGATCCTTACGGCACCTCACGTGCCCTCGCCGGGCTGGGTTCTGTCGCCCTGCAAGAAGGGAGTCCTGACGAAGCAATTGCGCACTTGCGACAGAGTCTGGCGATCTCACGGACGCTCGGAGATCGAGACGACATCGTGTGGGCGCTGCAACTTCTTGGAGTCGCCGCGGTTGGATCGCAGAGTGAGAAGGCGGCCCGACTGCTCGGCTCGGCCGAGGTGCTACGCGAAATGCTCGGCGTCTCGCTCTCGGGCACCGAACTCGCCCTGCATGAGCGAGCGGTTGCTTCTCTCCGATCGGCGTTCGACGCCGAGACCCTCACAAGAGCCTGGTCCATCGGACGTGACATGGCTCTCGCACAGGCAATCGAACAGGCATTGGACAACGACTGACCCCCGTAGCCGACGACACGGCCAGCTGCTCCTCCCGCTGAGCTGTCGGAGGCCGGCTCGCCCGTCTCCTCCCCTCTGCCAGATGTTCGCAATGGGTGTACTCACCTGGGGTGCTTGGTGCTGCAATGCCTCGGAGCGGTCCGGCATACTCGCTGAAGTTTCTCGTCGACTATGTGAACGTTTTGTACAACAACTACGGGGAGTACGTTGACTTCTAGCTAGCTCCGTCGCCGCATGTCCCGCTGTCCCAAGCCGCAGCGGCACGGGGGACGTCACTATTGCAGCGAATGGCGGGGACTTTCCTTGGCCATCAACGGGGACTGCAACTTGGCCATTGACAGGGGACCGGAGTCATTGCGACACAGTGGTCGGTTCGGTCGTTGTTGACAGGTAGCTCACGCACTCGAATTCGCGTGTCGGTGGCCGCGTCGTCGAGTGTTTCGGTGATCGACCCGGGCGACATACACGATGCGCTCGTCTTCGTCGATCCAGTAGCGGACCCGATATTGCTCGACCCGCGCGGTGCGCCGGCCTGCCAGTTCCCACCCGAGCGCGTACAGTTACCGACGAATCCTCCCCGGTGACCGCATCTATAACACGACCATTGTGCTCCGGAGCGTTTCTCGGTGGGCGCGTCGCGGTTGGACGGTTTCTGCTGTCGCGTCACTGGCGAAAGATGCCAGCATCAGTTGTGTTCTCATGCTGTTCTCGACCTCGCCCGCGACGACGCCAAGGCCAATCGAGTCATGTGCGCCCTTAGTGAGCTTTCGAGCAGCCGTCAGTGCCGACTGGCTCGCAGCGTTTCTGGGCCGCGGTTCAGCGACTGTTCGAGACACAGGGGATCGCCATCGGGCGCCGCTGGAGTGGGGACAAGGACAGTCCCGGGACCGTCTATACCTGGAGCAGTTCTGACGGAAAGTCTGCCAAGACTCACACAGGACGCTACGCGGATTACCAGAAGCCTCCCAGGTTCGATCGTCACAGTGGAGGGAGTCCGCTTGTCCTCACCGAGTTGGGCCCCACCCAAGCCAGTCTGGTTCCGAGTTCTGATTGGAAACCGATGTCGAATCTAGAGTTGAGATCCAAGTTTCGTCGTTCCCTGCTGGCTATCCCGGTGACAGCTTTGGTCCTGTCGGCCTGTGGGGCAAGTGGCGCCACAAACGCCGCCATACCGAAAATCTCGATGTCCCGAGAGGCGACCGCCACCACGGTGGCGAAGCCGTCCAGTACGACCCGTGTCGCGACAGCGCCATCGGGAAGTTCCCACGCAGCAAAGGGCAGTGCCAGCACACCCCCATCGGGCAGCCCGCCGCCGCCCCCCGGAGGCGGGTCGGGACCGGGAGGCAATGGTTCCTCCAAGGTGGTGACCGGGACGGGGGCCTTCACGCTCGCCGGTGGGCAAGCCTCGAAGTCCGACCAGGCCATCATGGCGGCATCCACCAATGAATCGGGGGTCCTCGCCAAGGATTCCGCAAAGTTGACATTGACAGACGTCAACGTCTCGACGACGGGCAGTAGTTCCTCATCCGATAACAGCAGCTTCTACGGCCTCGACGCCGGTGTCCTCGCTTTTACCGGCTCTGCAATCAACGAGAGCGGGGGGTTGGTGACCACGACCGGCGACGGAGCCAACGCGGTATTTGCCTACGGGTCGGGCTCCTCGATCACGATTAGCGACACCAAAATCAAGGCGTCGGGTCAGTACGCGCACGGCATCATGGCCAGTGGTGGCGGCTCGATCAAAGCCATCAACGTGACCGTCTCCACGGCGGGGGCGAGCAGTGCCGCGGTGGCCACCGACCGCGGTGGGGGCGCCATCACGGTCATCGGCGGCACCTTCAAGACCTCGGGCCACAACTCCCCGGGCCTGTACTCGACAGGCACGCTCAAAGCGACCGGTGCCACTTTCGACGCCACAGGTGCTGAAGCCGCGGTGGTCGAGGGGTCCAACTCCGTGATCGTGACCAGCAGTCACTTGACTGGTCACGTGAACCGCGGAGTGATGCTGTACCAGAGCATGTCCGGGGATGCCCAGGGCGAAAAGGGCACGTTCACCGAGACTGGTGGGTCGCTCACGGCTCTTGACGGGCCACTGTTCTTCGTGACCAACACGACGGCTGCTATCAACCTCACCGGGGTGAAGTTGTCGGACCCTTCCGGAACCTTGCTCGACGCGGCGGCCTCGAGCTGGGGCACGAGCGAGGCGAACGGTGGAAATGTCACCGTCAATGCCACGCGTCAGTCCATGACCGGGGCGGTCGACGTCGATGACATCAGTACAGCCGTCCTCAACCTCAAAGACGGTTCGAGCCTTAGCGGCGCGATCAACGCCGCCGGGACCGGGAAGAGCGTTACCCTCAGTCTCGACAAGTCCTCCAAATGGACTGTCATGGGTAACTCGCATCTGACCGTGCTCCGCGACTCGGCGGGCGTCTCAGGCTCGAAGGTGACCAACATCGTCGGCGACGGCCACATCGTGTACTACGACGCCAATTCCAACCCATGGCTCGGCGGAAGGACCTACACCCTCCAAGGAGGAGGCACGCTTACTCCGGTGTGAGTGGACTGGCAGGAGCGAGGTGACAGTCCGGGAGCGACCCAGGTAGAGAAGCGACACACCGCCGAATCGGTACTTAGCCGGGTCCGATGGCAGTGGCCGGAGCCGCTTATACGTATCGTTAGGCTCAAGACGCCGAGATAACACTCCGAGGGGGGAACATGTTCACGAGAACAAGGCGCCTGGTAACAGTCGCCACCCTGTGTGGTTGGACTGTGCGTTTCACTCAGCGCCTCGAACGGAGCTGCTGCAGCAGCGACGAAGGCCCCAGGGGTCAATGGGATCTGGCTCGCATACGCGTGGGCGACCGGGCAAGGCAAACCTGGCAGCCCCAACCAAGCCTTCCTGCTGAACAACAAACCGGGTTCCGCTCGCGTCACCGGCACGCTGGCGGAGTTCAAGATCTTGGGGACTTTCTCACCGGTGACCGGCAAGGCAACGCTTGTGGTAGGCGTACAACCAGGCACCACGCAGACGACGAACTACTACGTCAAGTTCGTGTTCAAGTCGCACAGCACCGCTCAGACGAACCACCCCACGTTCTCCGGGTCGTTCGACTACGTGAGCCGAGTGACTGGGGAGCCGGTACCGAACAGCACCGGAAAGGTCACGGCCATCCGATGCTCGTACCAGATGAACGCTGCAGCTATGGCCTTGTGCGGCTTGGATTAAGGAGTAGCACGCAATCGTGCTACTCGTGATCTGATTTTGGTAGGTGGCCTAAGGAGTCGTGCTCGGCGGTCGCGTCCGGCTCGGTCACGGTCTTGGTTATGAATAGAACAGGGACAGCTGGTCAGGCGACGACAACCGCCGCTGTCGTCGCTCTGATTCCACGTGGTCGGTACAGGCAGCGCGACATCGATCGGCCCGATCTCGGAGACGGTCGTGTACTACTCCAAGGGACATCTGCTCGACGCCGAACGGGTCGTGGAAGATCTCCATGGCATCGTCGCGATGGCCGAGGGACCGACGGACGCCGGAGCAGACGTCACGGTGGTCACGGGCTCGGACTATTCCGTGCTGGCCGATCACTCTGCCGCTACGAGCACGACGGCAGCTGCAGCGGATGCGACGGCAACTACAGCGGACCTGCTGGTAGACCTGACGGCAACGACGGCGGAGCTTGACGTCGGCAAGTACTCTCGGACCGCCGAGCCCGGCGGTACAGCCCCTTCCTTCTAAGACCCGAGGGCTTGTCCCTCCGCGTGAGGAAGTGGCCGTAAGGTGCTTTGAGACAAGGCTTCCCGGCACAACGACGCGTTAAGCGCGCAGTGACTCCGGCGGACACCGGCGGAGATGACGGCACGAGATTCGACAGCCCGATACAGCCCTCGCGCAGGAGCGCGACCACGGCGAAGTCACCGCTGGCCCCCGCGGATCGCGGGACTTGAGCACTGCAATCGGTGTGTCGCGTGTAGTCCTCTGCCCGGGGCAGCGGTTGCGACCAGCACTCACCCGGAGTCGACCCAGGCAACCCCTAGAGTGCAATGGTGGCCGTTCGTTTGGGTGGCAGGCGAAGCATGTTGGCATCCACGTGGCATCTACTCGTCGGAAGACCGCTGCGCAGCGGCGAAGCAGCGAAGGAGCAGATCACTCCTGTCGAAGGCCTCTCCGCGCTTTCGCTCGACGCGCTCACCTCGGTCGCTTACGGGCCAGAAGCGATCATCGTTGTTCTCGCGGTCGCTGGCGCCGGGGCACTACATGTTGTGCTGCCAATCACGATAGCGATCGTCTTGCTTCTTGCGGTCCTCGTCTTTTCCTACAGGCAAGTGATCGACGCCTATCCGGGAGGGGGCGGGGCATACGCGGTCTCGCGCGCGAACCTAGGCGTTCGTGCGAGCCTCATCGCCGGCGCCTCGCTAATTGTCGATTACACGCTCACTGTTGCCGTGTCGATCGCAGCCGGTGTTGGTGCGTTGACGTCCGCCTTCCCAGCTCTGTCGCCTGCCACGGTGCCCATCTGCCTAGGAATTCTCGCCGTCGTCACGTTGCTCAACCTGCGCGGTCTCGGCGAGGCTGCCAGGGCCTTCCTTCTTCCGACGATGATCTTCATCGTCGGTCTTCTAGCGATCATTGCGATCGGCTTGATCCATCCACTTGCCCTTCATGCCTCCCAACCCGGGCGGTCGCTGCTCACCACTCACGGTGTTGAGGCCGTGAGCGTGCTCTTGGTGCTGAAGGCCTTCTCTGCGGGTTGCAGCGCGCTTACAGGCGTCGAGGCGATAGCGAACGGCGTGCCACTGTTCAAAGAGCCGAAAGTGGTTCGTGCCAAGAGGACTGAGCTGCTGTTGGGCCTGATCCTCGGCACGATGCTGCTCGGCCTCGCAGTGCTCGCGAGCCGCTGGCACATCGGGCCGCGGTCGGGTCAGACTGCGCTGAGCCAGATCATGGCCGACGCGGTCGGTCGGCACTGGGCGTACTACTTGGTATCGCTCACGGTCACGCTCGTGCTCGCGCTGGCGGCGAACACGTCCTTCGGCGGACTGCCTGTTCTCGCGAGCCTGCTGTCACGGGACGACTACCTTCCGCACCTGTTCGCGCTCCGCGGCGATCGACAAGTCTTCTCGAACGGAGTCTGGGCGCTTGCAGTCCTGTCCGGCGCTCTCCTGATCGCCGTCGGCGGCGATACGAACAGCCTGATCCCACTGTTCGCGATTGGCGTCTTCACCGGCTTCACGCTCGCCCAAAGCGGGCTCGTGGTTCACTGGTGGAAGAACAGGCCTGCCAAATGGCGCCAGCGTGCTGCGATCAACGGACTGGGCGCGACGATGACCGCGATCGCGACTGTCGTATTCTTATTCTCGAAGTTTCTCGAAGGCGCCTGGGTGGTCGTAGTCGCCGTTCCGGCGTTTGTCCTTCTCTTCGTGCGGATCCACAGCTACTACCGGCGCGCCGCAAGTGATCTCGGTATCGGCTCCGCGCAGGAGAAGCCAGAAGCCAGGCAATCCCTCGTGATCGTGCCGGTGACGGCAGTGTCGCGCCTGACCGTGCACGCGATCTCCGAGGGGCTCTCGCTCAGCAGGGAGGTCGTGGCCGTGACCGTCGTGCTCGACGACGGGGGCGAGGGCGAAGCTCGCGCCCAGCTGCTCGAGCAGGACTGGGCCACGTGGGACCCGGGAGTCCCACTGCAGGTACTCCACACCGACTATGCGTCGATAGTGGCGCCGATCGTTTCGTTCATCGACGAGCTGCGAGCTCACGATGACAGGCAGATCGTCGTGCTCATCCCCGTGGTCATCCCGGACCGCGTACGCTATCGCCTGCTCCACAATCAGATCGACCTCGTGCTCTCTGCGGCACTACGGACCCGCCCTGACGTCGTGGTCGCACGAGTCCGGTCGCCACTGGGAGAGTTGGCGAGCGAGCCCGGAGTGACCGAGCATGTCCCGGTCGGGGCCACCGGAGCGACCGACGTCCTGACGCGACCTGGTGGCTGAACCGGTTCTCGTCTCGACCGAAAGGGCGTCAGCGACATCGCGGCCAAGTTCGACCAAGGTGCCAGCGGCCGCTGACCCCTGTTGAGCCTTCCTTGGAACTATCTACCTGAAGCGCCGACTCGTCTACCGCAGAGCTACCGAGAGTTCGCTAGACGCAGGAGGCCTAGCCGAAGCGCGGCGGGAACCTGTCAGCCTGACCCCGACCTGGCGCACCGTAGGTGGGTGCCGGAGAAGGTGAACTCGTATCGATCCCGCCCGCGGGCGTCACTCAGCTTGGCGCCGTGAAGTGCCAAGCGTGAGTTCTTAGTGGGGCCGGAGCAGGCCTCCTCCCTGGCCACATAGCGAGTGGTTCATCAGACGGGTTCCGCTCACAACACTTCGTCACCGACGCGGTCGTCTCGATCGCTATAACGACTTCGTTCTCCCTCGGTGACCTCGAGCACCTGAAGCCATCGAGTCCGAGCAGCTGCTCCGCAAGGTCAGTACCGTCCCTCATGTCAACGGTCCCTCCGTCGAGCTGTCGTTGAACAACAGCAACGATGTCGGGGCCTCCGGCCACGTTGGTGGATGGTCTGCTACCTCAAGACCCCCAGTTCACCGCGAAGAGCCGGTTACAAACTGGCGCAACCGATAGTGGACGAAGTCAGAACCACCCTGGCTCCATCTTCTTAATAGCCAGACGCCAAATGACATTTACTATGATCATGATGGTTTGAAGATTGACTCCAGAAGGCTGTCCTGGTAAGACTTGAACAAGCAAATGTGATGCTTTCTTGTTTAGTACTCTTAGCAAAAGTACAAACAATCCCAGTGCTATAGCCGTCTGCACCGTCGCCACCTGCGTTTCGAGAGTTCCCGGTGCGCAAACCCAGATGACCCGGGGGAGATAGCGTCGGTGTCCGTCTGCGTGTTCCGCATCGATTCGGCTGCACGACAGACATCGCATGGGTGGCAAGTGCCACTGCCCGAGCAAAGCGGCCTCAGGCGGCTTGATCGGCAGCTGCCAGTTCGAAATACTGGAGGATGGCACCTGCGCTCTTTTGAATGCGCTCACAGGATGCCTTGATCCCGGCGACTGCCAGGTCGCCATCACCTGCCCAGGTTGCGACATACCCGAAGGAGTAGTCACCGGAGTCGATCCCAAGTCCCTGGCAGACGACGTATGCGGTGGACTCAGCCTCCAGCTCGGCAAGCGCTCGGTTCTCGTAGCTCTCGTGGAGCAGGGCGTGGGCCAGCTCGTGAGCAAGCGTCTTCACCCGGTGCGCGGGTGTGTTGGTCGTCTCGACCCGTATGCGGTGATCGGCATGGCAGCAATCGCCACTCGCGTTGCCATTGAATTCGTGGTCCTCGACCGAGAAACCGCAGGACTGGGCGACTGTCACGAGCTGGGCGTAGCGACCTTTGGGATCGCCGCCTTCGAGCCGGTTGCAAATGGACGGCAGTCCTTCGCCGTCGGTCTGGGCGATGTCGAAGACAGGTACGAACTTGAAGCCTCGGACGACCCGATCGGTCTCGCCGTCCTCGACGTCCTTGTAGACCATGGGGGCGAGAACCCAGATGGCCTTCTCTCCCTTGCGAACGAAGCGATTGAGCTTGCGCCAGGCGTTGAATCCTGCCACCCAAGTTGCCTTGTTGCACTGGGCGGCAATGAGGAGAACGTTCCCAAAGCTGTAATGGTGAAAGCGGCTTTGGAAGTCGAGGTAGCGCTGCCACTCCTCGGACGATGTGAGGGCGGTGATTCCCTCTGTCAGCTGGGCGAAGAGTTCCGGGTGATTGTTCTTGGCCATGATTCCTGAGTCCTCCGTGTGGTGCCGATGGGTGCACCGGGTCGGCCAGAGAGAGGCTCGGCGGGACGCAGTCCAGAGAGTTTCAGGGCTTGCAGCTCGCAGGACAAAGCTCTGGCCGGGTGCGATACACGCAGCGGCTCCGGGGCAGGGGCGAGAGATCCGCAACCAGCACCCCGGTACGGCCCTGGAGCCGGCGGGTCAAGACGGGATCACGAGGTGATCCGACGGCAGTTGAGGCTACGGCGGCCCTGTGACACTCGACCGGTGGGATCGGAGCTTGAGCTGTTGTAGACAAACACAACCCACCCCTGACGCTTATCTGTTTAGAATCCGTTATGGAGTGGTTGACTTGCTTATTCGAGCCAGTCCAGCGTTAAGCTCATTCAAGAAGTGTGGTAGTGCTTGTAGATGTAGAACTACCAGATGATGTCGAATTTTGAAGATTGCTTGTGGGCGCGACTCTTTCATCTTCCTCGACCGATTAGGCTCTCATTTCATTGGCCATGCGTCTCCGGCCTCTCTTTCAGCTGCGGGTCAAGCTATTCGGTCAATCTCCGGGTGACGGTTCCCCTCCGACCTCAGCTGGGTGGTGGCGTCGGCTTGTAGATGCCTTGCCAGGAATGGTTGTGAGCGCGATCAGGGTGCCAGCGAGAGTGACAATTGCCGCGGCGAGTAGGCCGAGGTGCATACCGCTCATGAAGGCAGTGTGGGCAGAGTGGGCGATGGTCGCCCCAATGGTGCCGCCGACGTGTCGAGCGACGCCGAGCGCCGAGCCGAGCGTGCCCCGGATGGTTTGGTCGAGCGCGTGCGGAAGGTGGTAGGCGGCGAGGGCGCTGGTGAGCTGGTCGTCGTATCGGTTGGAGAGCAGGCTGCCGACCACAGCGACGCCAAGGGCGCCGCCGGTTTGGAGGAAAGTGCCGTTGGTGCCCCCGCCGACGCCGGTGTGTTCGCCGGGCAGCGAGCCCATCACCGATGCCGTCGCCGAGGGGATGACGAGCCCGGCGCCGACGCCGAGCAGGGCCATGCCGACGACGACCCCGCCATAGGTGGTGGAGCCCGTGGCGCTGGAGATCTGCCAGAGCCCGGCGGTGACTATGAATAGGCCGATTGCGATCGTCACTCTTGTGCCGAACGCGCGCACAAGCACGCTGGAGAGTGGGGCGACCACAGCAATCGCGCCAGCGGCGGGGAGCATGCGTACGCCGGCCTGAAGCGGGCTGAAGCCGAGCTGGAACTGGAGGAACTGTGTGAGCACGAAGAGGGAGCCGAACAGGCCGAACATCGTCAGGCCGACCGAGAGGATCGGGGCTGAGAAGCTCCTATTGCGGAGGAAGTGCGGGTTGAGCATCGGATGCGTGCTCGCCCGCTCCAAGACCACGAAGGCCGCGAGGATAGCGAGCCCTCCGATGCCGGTCGCAAGCACTAGCGTCGATGCCCAGCCGTGCGCGGGCGCCTCGATGATCGCATAGAGAAGCAGCCCCAGTCCGGCGATTGACAACAGCGAACCGACGAGATCGGGGCGTTGCGCCGACGGATTCTTCGAGTCGGGGACGAACGGCAGAGCGAAGGCAAAGCCGGCAACGGCAATCGGGACATTGATCAGGAACACCGAGCCCCACCAGAAGTGTTCGAGGAGCAGTCCGCCCACGATCGGACCGAGTGCAATACCGGCACCACTTGTTGCCGCCCAGAGACTGATCGCGCGTTGACGCTCGCGTGGCACGGTGAAGGTGCTCGTGATGATTGCCAGCGTCGAAGGCATGATCAGCGCGGCGCCGATACCCATGCTCGCGCGGGCGGCGATCAGCGACCCGACCGAGCCGGAGAACGCGGCCCACGTCGAGCAGGCTGCAAACGCAGTAAGGCCGGCGAGCAACGTGCATTTTCGGCCGACGCGATCGGCGAGGCTGCCCGACACCAGCAACAGCCCGGCGAACACCAGCACGTAGGCATCGACGATCCACTGCAGATCGCTCGAACTGGCGTGCAGCTTGTCCACCAGCGTCGGCAGGGCGACGTTCAGGACCGTGTTGTCGAGTGTGACGATCAGCAGCGATACGCACAGCACTGCGAGCGCGAACCAGCGGCGCGGCGAACCGCTTCCAGCAGCGCTGGGTTCGGTCCCATGTGTCCTCATTACCGATGTCTCCTCTCTGCCGCGACGCTGGAGCGGTCTTCCGCTCGCAGTCTCGGTATCAAGTGTGTAAAATCAGCATATGATGAAATCATCGGTCAATGATATACCACAAGGATCCCATGCACGACAACCAACTCCGGGGAGGCTGCACTGATGGCTAGAACAGGGCGCCCACCGGGCGGCACCTGCAACCGGGAGGCCATCCTTGCCGCTGCCGCGCGCCACTTCTCCGAGCTCGGCTACGACCGCACGTCAATGCGCTCGATCGCGTCCGAGGCCGGCGTCGACCAGGCTCTGATCGCCCACTACTTCGGCTCGAAGCACGAGCTCTTCATCGCCGCGGTGGAGTTCCCCCTCGATCCCGCCAAGATCCTCCCCGAGGTGCTGGCCGGCGACCGCATCTCGATCGGCGAGCGCCTCGCGAGAGTGCAGCTCAACTTGCTCGAGAATCCCGACGCTAGAAGGCGGCTGACCGGGCTGATTCGAGCCGCTTCATCCGAGCCGGACGCGGCGCGGATGCTGCGCGAATTCCTGATGCGGGAGGTGATTGGACCGGTTGCGGAGGCACTCGCGGTGGACGAGGCCGAACTCCGCGTCAGCCTCGTCGGTTCGCAGATCGTAGGCTTAATGACGGCGCGCTACATCGTCGAGTTGGAGCCGCTCGCCTCCCTGCCGGCCGAGCGCGTCGTGGACATTATCGCCCCGACCCTGCAGCGCTATCTCACGCACCCACTGCCTCAGAAGGACTGACACCCCCTATCGCGATCGCAACGCCTCTCGACAGATCTACGACTTACGGTCGTTGTTCTCCCTCGCCACCTCGCCAAGAAGGCAAATTGACCTCCGCATTTCGTGGTGTCAGGGTGACCGTCCCGGGGTCGATCCTCGTGCTGGCTGTTGCCCCGCGAGCCCGATGTCGCGGGGCTGATCATTGGACACCGCGTACTGACTCCACAAGGGCGGTCTTTCTGTCTCAGAGCATTGTTCGCACCATCTCTTCTTTCCATTCGAGAAGGCCACGCTCGATTCTCCCAAGGAGCTCATCGATTTGGTCAGACTGAAGAAGGACACATTGACCAGCGATAAATGACAGTCCGTCCATATCAAAATAGTGTTGGACGCCGTAGTCTTATTTGACCTTCTGTGGCAGAGGGCGGTGGTTAGCACGGTGTCGAACTCAGTTGCGTCGAGTCAGTGGCGGAGTCTGAGAGGAGCTGGCCATGGTGTCTCGCACCTTTGAGGGCCCTCCTCGGGAGGAGATTGACCAGGCCGTCTTCACACTTAACCGCGAGCTGCGCTACACGGCGTTCAATCGGGTTCACGCTGCCAACATGAAAGAGGCTTACGGCACCGAGATCGTCCTCGGTGGCCGGATTGTCGATTACCAGAGCGTCGCAGTTGATCGCGAAACCATGCAGGCCGACCTCAAACGTGCGCTCGCCGGCGAGCGTCGCGTCTTCGGCGTCTGTCGCGGAAAGCCGGGACATGAGCTTAAGTTCGGTGTCGTGTATGAGCCGCTACTAGATGCGAAAGCCGCAATCGTCGGTGTTACTGGGTACGGCTGCGACCTCACAGCGCAGCAGGCCACCAAAGACAATCTGTCTGCAAGTGAGGAGTGGTATCGAGACCTATTCAATAACGCAATCGAGGGCATTTATCAGGCCTCCCTCGGGGGCAAGATACTTGCAGCAAATGAGGCTTTTGCCGCAATGCTCGGATACAGCTCGGCAACGGAGGTTCTCGGTAAAACAGCCGACTCGGCTCATCAGGTCTGGGTGGACCCGGATGAACGGCGCCGCTTCGGAGAAGTGCTCCTGGATCTTGGGACAGTCCGCGACTACGAGTGCCGATTCTTTCGCAGAGATGGAAGTTCGGTGTGGGTATCGGTCAGCAGTCATCTCGTCCTTGGACCAGACGGAGAGGGACTTCGCTACGAGGGATTTGTGGAGGACATCACCGAGCGCAAGCTTGCCGAAGCAGCCTTACGCGAGAGCGAGGCCGCTCGTGACGTGACCGAGCGGGTCGCGCGCGTCGGCAGCTGGCGCGTCGATGTTGTGACGAATCAGGTCCGCTGGTCGAAAGGGATGTTCGCACTCTTCGATATCGACCCCGGTGAGTTGGACGCCGATGAGACGTCCATCTTGACGACGCGCATTCGTACCGATGACCAGGACTCAGTCCTGTTGGCGCGTGCCACCGCTTTAGAAACTGGTGAGTTGTCAGCGGTCGAGTTCCGCGTCGTGCACAGAGACGGTAGTGAGCACATCCTTTTCGGCGAGGTCGCAACTGAGCGCGACGAGACTGGCAAAGCGGTCGCGTTGACCGGCTATTACCAGGACGTCACCGACGAGCGGGAAGCAGCGTCGCGGCTCGAAGCGGTCGTCGCCGAGTGGCGCGAGACCTTCGACGCGATGGGAAGCTCGGTCGTCATTTTCGACCGCGACGGCCTGATCGTGCGCTGCAACACTGCCACTTCGAGACTGACAGGCCGCGACTTCGAGGACATCATCGGGCATCGCTGTGACGACGTATTTCATGATGACGGAGGTTCTGACTACCCGCGAGAGCCCTCGTTCAGGACGGGAGCAGTCGAGACATCGGTCGTGAGACATGGTGGCCGTTGGCTGAGGCTCACCTTCACCTCGCGTCCAGACGACGCTGGCCAGGTCAGCGGAGGCATCGGCGTCGTCACCGACATCACCCAGCTACTGGAGGGTAAGCAGGCCGCTGTAGAGCGCACGCACTTCCTCGAGGAGCTCCTGGAGGCCGTCCCGCTGCCCATGTTCTTCCTGGATGCCTCTTTGCATTACGTGGGCTGCAACAACGCCTACGCTGCCTCCTTCGGTCGCTCCAAGGAAGATGTCATCGGCATGACAGTGTTCGAGGTCACCTCAGCTGAGTATGCGCAGCGCTTCGATGCCTCCGACCGCGACCTGCTTGCTCACCCAGACCTGCCCGCTGAAGAACAGTTCGAGTGGCCTGGCCCGGACGGCAGTCCCCTTCAAACACTGACACACAAGGCAGTCTTCACTGACGTCGCAGGAAAGCCAGCAGGAATCGTCGGCGTCAATCTCGATGTCACCGAAATCCGCCGTGCCGAACAGGAACTAGCGTCCAGCGCCGAGCGACTAGCGCTTACCCTCGAGGGGGCGGTAACTGCTCTCGGTGCTACCACCGAGCTGCGCGACCCTTACACGGCGGGTCACCAGCGACGAGTGGCCGAATTCGCGTGCGCGATAGCCCGTGAGCTTGGCTGGAATGAGCAAAGCGTCGCGTCGCTGCGCATTGCTGCCGTCCTGCACGACATCGGAAAGACCGTCGTGCCGGCCGAGATCCTCTCAAAGCCGGGACGCCTCAGCGAGATAGAGATGCAGCTCATCCGCCAGCACGCCGCCGCCGGAGCCGAGATCGTCGGTTCCATTGGCTTCGAGCGAAACGTGGCGGAGATCATCCACCAGCACCACGAGCGCCTCGACGGCTCCGGCTACCCGGATGGGCTCCGAGACGGAGAGATCCTCATGGGGGCGCGCATCCTGGCTGTTGCCGACGTCGTAGAGGCCATGGTCAGTCACCGGCCCTACCGGCCAGCGCTGCCCATCGAGGTGGCCCTGGCCGAGCTCAAGAACGGTTGCGGCACGCTCTACGACGCGGAAAGTTGTGAGATTGCCACCAAGCTCATCCGCGAGAGGAGGTTTACATTCACAAAGTAGCTTCTCGTAGTCACAGGGCCAGCGGTAGCGAAGTGGAACGCCGTTTGCCCAGTCAGGTTTGGTGTTGCCCCCATTTGGGTGCCTCGCCCTGACACACACCGAGGTCCGGTCTCAGACCATCGGCCCGGTTCTCGGGCGGTAGCAGCGGTAGACGTTCATCAAGGCGCAGCGCGAACGTGAGCGCCCAGGCTCACGAGGAGTAGACATGCATCAAGGCGCAGCGCGAACGTGAGCGACCAGGCTCACGAATGGAACGTCCGGACAGAGCTCACAGTGCTTGCTGCTACCGCCCGGGGCTCACGAAGTCACGCAGAGTCCCAATGGCCTGGCCTCTTGGGGACATTGCCGCCGAGACTTGAGGGCTGGGATGTCCCTCGCCGGTGGCGGGTACGCGACGCCCTCGGCGAACTGGTCAGCGCGGGTTCGCCTGGTCGAGGAATCGGAGGCGATCTACCGTGGCGATTCGACCTCGCCATTGGCGATCGGGATCATGATGAACCGGATAGTGGCTCGCTGACCACCCGCCACCTCTGCGCAAAGAAGATCCACGGTGATCGGTAGGCGCGCGCTGATCGGTCGTCTCACGGCTTCCTACTGGGGATCGGTCCGGTCGCGGATGGCGCCTTCTCAAGAAGCCGAGCTTGTTGGCGGGAAAGTAGAGGTCGCGGGTCAGTCTCCGAAACTCAGTCGGGCTCCGATGCCCGCTCTTGCGATCGCAGTCTCCGACGTCGGCATGTAAATGCCAACGGTCCGGCACAGCCATTCTGCTGCCGGCGTTCTTTAGCGCGACTGCGAGGTAGGTCGCTTCGTCTGTGGCATCTGCGGCTTCCCGACCGCCGCCGATGACGATGCGGTGGCGAAGATGAGGCCCACCTTCTCTCGGGGGTCCTGCGGACGGGAGAGGATGACGAGCGGTCGAATGCCGGCAAGAAGTCATCGCTCAGCCGCGCGCGCGGCTCGGTTGGGACGACCTTACGCAAGCGAATGTCGCGATGGCCAACACGAGGCTGTTTCCGCCGGCGGCGGGATTTGAGATCGTCCCTACGTCGGTCACCCCCGGGGGGCGACGGTCCAAGCCACGCCGTGTCAGCGGAGCCCGCCGCCATCAGGTGGGGCGAGCCAGGCCAGACTGCGCTGCACAATCATCTTTGGTGTCATTTGGCGCAGCAGCTGTTTGTCCCTGGCGCGCCGGCGGCGTCATGTCGTGACACCAAAGCGCCACTTGCTCGGAGCTGGCCGTCGAGTTGCGCTCACCAGTTGCTAGCATCTAGAGGCTTACAAGGGGGGGATATCTATGACGCTCATGCTCGGACGCAAGCCGGCAGTTCGCCCAATCGGACTCTCGGACCTCAGGTTCTACACTGCGTCGGACTCGTTTCCGCCGCCACCTCCAACCTTCAATGCACCATCTGGCGTCGACTGGGGGATGGATGGCAACGACACACTCGGTGACTGCACCATTGCTGGGGTCGATCACCTCATTGCTGCGTGGGACGTGCTGTTCGGAGCTAGCGATCCGCGGCCTTCGCCCGCCGTGCTCGAGGCTGAGTACCACGTACTGTCACCGGACGACCAGGGCTGCGTCGAGTCCGCTGTGCTTGCGGACTGGCAGAACCCAGGGCTGTTCGGGCAGACAATTGCTGCCTACGCGCCGCTCAACCACCGTGATGACGTCGAGCTGAAGCAAGGCGTCGCATTCCTCGGTGGTGCATACCTCGGGATCGCCTGTCCGAATTCGGCGCAGCAACAGTTCTCGCAGCAGCAGCAGACCGGGAACACGGTGCCCTGGACGGTCGTTGCCGGCTCCCATATCGAGGGCGGTCACTGCATAGTCGCGGTTGGTTACACAGCGGCAGGGCTGCTTTGTGTGACCTGGGGGAGCATCGTCGAGGTGACCTGGGCGTTCCTCCGCAAGTACTTGGAAGAGGCTTGGGCGATCGTTAGCCACGAGCTTGCCGAGAAGGGGGCCGATACCCTCGGCCTCAACGTCGCAGCGATCCAGGCTGATCTCGCCGGGATCGCCTCCTAGTTGCAGCGAGCGGACCGTCGTGAGGTCCACGACGTCATGTCATGTCTCGGCCGGGAGCCGGGGCGAGTCAAAGCCCGATCGCGAGTCGGGCTAGGTCGCTGAATGGAGCGGGATCTGTCTCTATAGGGGGAAGCAGTGACTGAGGTTACGCAGCAGCAGCCAGTCGAGCGGACCGATGTGGTCATCGACAATGCAAGTCCGCTCGGCTATCGGCGGTCGCAGTTCCTTCAACAGCAGTTCGAAACCGCAGTCGCTGACCTGCGAAAGGTCGACCTTTGGACCGATCCCAAGGGTGAAGAGCGGCTCGTGGCCGACCTCGTGCTCGAAGGCGGAGGTGTCAAGGGCATCGGCTTGGTCGGCGCCGTACTCGCATTGAGCGAAGCCGGCTACTCGTTTCCTCGCGTGGCTGGAACCAGTGCGGGAGCAATCGCGGCGACCCTCATTGCGTCGATTGGCAAGGCTGGCAAGCCGATGGTGTCGCTGAGAACCTATCTCAGCAACCTCGACTTCAAACAGTTCATGCAGACAGGCCGCGTTGCGCACTGGATATCCGCAATCGGTTCAATCGGAGCGGACGCCGTCGACGCATCCGCGTTGATGCGTCGGATGGGTATCTATTCAGGTGACTACCTAGCCGAGTGGCTAGCTCCGATCCTCACCAACGACCTCGGCGTGACGACGTTCGACGATCTCAAGATCAGCGAAGCGGACGACCCGGGGATGAGCCTTCCGCCGGAGCGTCGATATCGAGTGGTCGTCCACACGTCCGACATCACTCGGGCTGAGTTGGTCAGGCTGCCCTGGGACTTCGCCTACTACGGGCTCGAGCGCGATAACGAGCAGGTAGTTAGGGCAGTTCGGGCGTCGATGTCCATCCCGTTCTTCTTCGAGCCAGTGGTCGTGCAGGCAAGCTCTGCCGACGTAACGATTCCCGGGCCAGGGAACACCTCGATAGTCCAGCATTACGGTGGCGGATCGGTGACCTGGGTCGATGGTGGCATGCTCGCCAACTTCCCGATCGACGCCTTTGATCGTGTCGACGGCCAGCCCCCGCGCTGGCCAACCATCGGTATCAAGCTGTCGTCGCAGGCGCTCGAGATGCCAACCACCGTTGCCTGCCACGAAAGCTCGCAAGAGGCGATGCGTTGTCTCCGAACCATGATGAACGAGTGGGACCGATACCACGTCGATCAAGCGACAGCGGCACGCACAATCTTTGTTGACAACCTAGGTTTGAGCGCCACCCAGTTCGATCTGACGCCCCAGCAGCAGGACCAGCTCTTCCTGAGCGGCGTGCGGGCCGCCACGTCGTTCCTGATCGAGATGTCGACAGTGGGAGGCGTCCCGCGCACGGTCGAGCAGGCGCGCCGCCTCGCCGTCCGACCGCAGCACTGAAGAATCGCGTCTTTCGAAAAGGCACCGGCCTTCGATTGTGCACTGCCCAATGACGGCGCGATCGGCAGGTCAACCGGAACCAAGTCCGGGGAGGGAAGTGGCCCACGCTCAGCCCGGTCGGACCGACAGTGGAGGCTTCCTCGGGATGTCACGTTTGTGGCGCGATGGTCACCCCGATCGCCATCGGGCGGTGGTGGGCTGGGAGCCGGTGATCGCGCCAGGTGGACTTCCTCAGCCGGAGGTTGGGCTGGAGGCTCCCCGGAGGGCGTCGGCGACGACCCGGCGTGCCTCGTCTTGGATGCGGGCCAAGTGGTCGGCTCCTCGGAACGACTCGGCGTAGATCTTGTACACGTCCTCGGTTCCCGAAGGCCGGGCTGCGAACCAACCGGAGGCCGTCGTCACCTTGAGCCCTCCGATCGGGGCGCCGTTGCCGGGGGCAGTGGTCAGCTTGGCAGTGATCGGCTCGCCGCCAAGCTCGCTCGCGGTCACCTGTTCGGGTCGCAGCGCGGCGAGCACAACCTTCTCTTCCCGTGTGGCGGGCGCGTCGATGCGAGCGTAAGCAGGGCTGCCAAAACGGTCGGTGAGGGTCCGGTAGCGCTGACTTGGTGTACTCCCTGTAGCTGCGGTGATCTCCGAGGCGAGCAGACACAGCAGGATGCCGTCCTTGTCGGTCGTCCACACCGAGCCGTCCCGGCGCAGGAACGACGCCCCAGCACTTTCCTCCCCACCGAAGCCGATCGTCCCGTCGAGCAAGCCAGCCACGAACCACTTGAACCCGACGGGTACCTCGGTGAGGCGACGACCGAGGCTGGCGGCGACCCGGTCGATCATGCTCGACGACACGAGCGTCTTGCCGACAGCGGCATCGGCTGGCCATTGCGGGCGGTGATCGAAGAGGTAGTCGACGGCCACCGCTAGAAAGTGGTTCGGGTTCATCAACCCGTCGTCGGGCGTGACAATGCCATGGCGGTCCGCGTCGGCGTCGTTGCCGGTCGCGACCTGGAACTGGTTCCGTGCCTTGATCAGCGAAGCCATCGCGTAAGGCGACGAGCAGTCCATGCGAATCTTCCCGTCCCAGTCGAGAGTCATGAACCGCCATGTCGCGTCGACCTCGGGGTTCACGACGGTCAGATCAAGGCCGTAGCGGTCACCGATGACGCCCCAGTAGGCAACGCTCGCCCCACCAAGCGGGTCAGCTCCGATGCGCACGCTGGCACCTGCGATGGCCGCCAGGTCGACAGCCGAGGGGAGGTCGGACACATAGGCGTCGAGGAAGTCATAGACATGGGTCGTGGCCGCGGTCCGGGCCCGGGCAATGGGGATCCGTCGAACCTCGCGCAGACCGTTCCCAAGCAGGGCATTGGCCCGATCCTGGATCGCCGAGGTCACCTCATTTCCGGCCGGACCGCCGTCGGGCGGGTTGTACTTGAACCCGCCATCAGATGGCGGATTGTGGGACGGAGTGACGACGATCCCATCAGCGACTCCGCTTTTGCGCACTGGGGCGCGGTTGTGGGCCAGCACGGCGTGGGAGAGCGCCGGTGTCGGTGTGAACCCGTCGCGAGAGTCGACGAGGACTGTCACGTCGTTAGCGGCCAGCACCTCCAAAGCGGTCACCCACGCCGGCTCCGACAGAGCATGAGTGTCCCGGGCTAGGAACAAAGGACCGTCGGTGCCGGCCCGGGCCCGATAGTCGCAGATCGCCTGGGTGGTGGCGGCAATGTGGTCGTCGTTGAAGCTAGTTCGCAGACTCGACCCTCGGTGCCCGGAGGTGCCGAACGACACCCGTTGGTCAGGAACCGACGGGTCGGGATGCTCGCTGTAGTAAGCGGTGACGAGGCGAGCGATGTCGACGAGGTCGGACGGCTCGGCGGGCTGTCCGGCACGGGAATCAGTTGGCACGGCGAGGTCTCCTTGGTGTCGGCCTGGCAGGTCGATGATCGCAGACACCGCGCGGTCGCTGCCGGCGGTGACAGTCCTCCGAAGCTAATGCCGGTCGTGGCGATCATCCAGCGCGCAGACAAGCGAGGCGGCGTTGCTTGGGGAGCTGTCGCGGTGGGCGCGATGCCGGTGCCAAGCCCGGTCCATCGTTTGTGGAGAGCCCGGGTTCTTCGTCGTTACTTCAAGTCATTGCCCTTGTGTCGACTCCAGTACCGGGTTGAGCCAGGACCCGGGATGTGCGACGAGGGCGTCCGCTTGCTTGGGTCCCCAGCTGCCAGGCGTGTACAGGTGGGCGCGGTCGTGGTTCTCGAGAACAGGATCGACTACTGCCCAGGCGGCCTCGACAGCGTCCTCGCGGGTGAACAGAGCTCCGGAGCCTTCCAGAGCGTCGGCCAGCAGGCGCTCGTAGGGTTGTTCCGCGTCTGCTTGCGCGTTGAGCAACATGAGCTCGCGCTGATCGCCGACGAACTCCTCGCCCGGATGCTTGACCCGGGCTGCGAGCGCGATCTCCGGGTTGGGCGAGAGCCGGAAACGCAGATAGTTGGCCCGGCCGTCTGCGGGCGCGGAGTCGGTGAACAGAGCCTGTGGAGGCGGCTTCAGCTCCACCAGCACCTCCGCAGCGGTCTCGGCCAGGCACTTGCCGGACCGCAGGTACCACGGGACGCCCGCCCAACGCCACGAGTCGATGAACAGCCGGAGAGCGCAGAATGTCTCCACGTCCGAATCCTTCGCCACGCCCGCTTCGTCGCGGTAGCCGGTGAACTGACCGCGGACGACGTCGTGGGTGCCCAGGGGTCGCATGGCCCTGAACACGTTGAACTTCTCGTTTTGCACCGCGCTCATGCCCTGGTACGCCGGGGGCTCCATCGCGAGCAGCGCGACAACCTGGAACAAATGGTTCTCAACAACGTCCCTCAGACAGCCAGCGGTCTCGTAGAAGGCACCCCGGCCTTGCACCCCGATCCGCTCGGCCAGGGTGATCTGCACCGACGCGACATAGTTCCGGTTCCAGATCGGTTCGAGAAACGAGTTGGCGAAACGGAAGTAGAGGAGGTTCATGATCTCCTCTTTGCCGAGGAAGTGATCGATGCGGAAGATCGCGGACTCGGCGAACGCGGAGCGAACAACGCGGTTCAGCTCCCGCGCCGAGGCGAGGTCGCGCCCGAACGGCTTCTCGACGATGACCCGTGCGTCGTGAGTCAGTCCCGCGCCACGCAGTCCCTGGATCACCGTCGCGAACAGCGAGGGCGGAATGGCGAGGTAGTAGGCAGGGCGGCGCGAACCGCCCAGTTCCTGCTTGAGAGCCATGAACGTGTTGGGGTCGGCGTAATCGCCATCGACGTATCCCAGTAGCGATAGAAGTCGATCAAGGGCGACGGCGTCACCGGCACCCATGTCGGCCACCTGAATGCTGTCCCGCGCGTAGTCGCGAAGCTGTGGCAGGCCCCACTTGGAGGATGCCACGCCGATCACAGGGACGTCCAAGGTGCCGTGCTTCACCATCTGGTGGAGAGCAGGAAAGATCATTTTGTGAGCGAGATCGCCCGTCGCGCCGAAGAACACAAACGCGTCGGCCGCGGCCAGACCTCCATCGATATCGTCCATCATTACCCCTAGCATCACCGGTTGCGTTGCGTGCACGAGTCTCGCACGCTGTTTTGGCACGGGCGGGTCGCGGAGGCGATCGGAGGGGCCCTCGCGAGGATAGGGCGCCGCAGAAATGCTCTGCTCTTGTCAGTCCTGGTGCTGGCGGCCGCGGCTTGGATAGGCCCCGACTCGCCATCGTCCGGGCACGTGGTGATCTCGGAGTCACAAGTCCCGGTGTCATCCGGCAGCTCCGGTCCAGGATCTCGGCGTTGCGGAGCGGCCGAGATTCCAAGCATCTCGACGAGGCGCTCATAGGTCATAGCCGTCTCTGACGGTCGGACTCAGTACTCCCTCCCATGCACACAGCGTCCTGGCGGTGCCCGCCCGTCTAGGTTGCTCTCATGGGCATTCCACCTCGCTGGTTCACCGACAAGGGCCCCGAACACTCGAGGTGGTACATCGACCGGTTCCGACAGATGGCCGCTGACGGGGTCGATCTCGCAGGGGAGGCCCGTTTGTTGGACGCGATCGTGGCACCTCGTTCGCGAATTCTTGACGCCGGTTGCGGGCCGGGCCGGGTCGGCGCTGAGCTGGCGACCCGTGGTCATACCGTGGTTGGCGTCGACGTCGACCCGGAGCTGATCGCGGCGGCGGAGTCCGACCATCCGGGGCCTACATGGCTAGTAGCCGACCTCGCAGAGCTCGACCTGAGTGCTGCGGGCCATTGCGAGCCCTTCGAGGCGGCCGTACTGGCCGGCAACGTGATGACCTTTGTCGGCCTTGGAACCGAACGGGCCGTTCTGACTCGTGTCGGGGCCCACGTTCGCGCGGGCGGCATCGTTGCCGTCGGCTTTGGTACCGACCGTGGCTACCCGATGGCCGATTTCGACGAGGACGTGAGCGCCGCCGGGCTCATGGTTGAGCACCGCTTCGCGACCTGGGATCTGAGGCCGTGGTCAGCGGATGCCACTTTTGCCGTCAGTCTGCTACGAAAACCTCGCGGGGGCTCTGACACGGACCGAACGCGGCCAGAAGCGGCAGAGATTGCACGCTGCGGGGTTAGACAGGAGAATAGAGCTGCCCTATCTGCGAACCTCTGTCCAAGTGCCGCCGAGTCTGAGCGGCGCGGCGTTGTCAGACATCCCGGGTCACTATCCGCCACGCCCTGAGGGCACAGAACGCCCCAAGTGAGGGACGTGCGTCTGATGGCGCCATGTCCAGCCTCCTCAGTGCGGAGACGATGCCGGCCAGCCAGCCCGCAATCTGAGAGGCGACGTACGCCCAGTCGTCGTGCGGAGCCTCGAGGCTGTACGCATCTTCTGGCATGGCCGAGACAGCACTTCGGCTAATTGACCGCTGCCAGCGCCGGCGAACCAATCTCTCGGAGGTCCGTTGGGCCTAGCACGCAACGAAAGTGTCAGATAATGTCGCGTCACTGTAGCTCGAGGATGCCGGATGGAGGGGGGCGATGGCAGACTTCTTCAGTTGTTTGCCGGACAGCTACTGTGGTTGCCCGCCTAAGCCGGCGGATGCCGCAACGCCTGAGGGACTGGTGGGTGGCCTCCTCCCGGACTGTCCCAGCCACAACTACCGTCGGACAGTCTCTTGCCCGGCCGGCTCCCGTATCCCGGGCAGGGGACGAAATGGCTGACGGCGCGGAGAATCGCCTCCGTTCCAGGGGTGTGTTCATCAGCTATCGGCGCGGTGAGACGAGTGGTCAGGCGCGGGCCCTGCATGATCGTCTGTCGCAGCGTTTCGGAACCGAGCGGGTCTTCATGGACGTGGACTCCATAGCCCCCGGTGCGGACTTCGTTCAAAAGATCGAGGAGGCGATCGACTCGAGCGGTGTCGCGCTCGTCCTGATCGGCCGGGACTGGCTCAGCCGAGAACCGAACCAGCACCTTCTCGACGATCCTTCGGACTTCGTCCGTCTGGAGACGGACGCCGCTTTGCGGAGCGGTGTTCCGGTGATCCCCATACTCGTCGAGCGTGCCCGAATGCCGACGCCCGAGGAACTGCCGGAATCGTTGCGGCCGCTGACGCGCCGGAACGCCTTGGAGCTGGAGAATCAGCGTTGGGAGTACGACGTAGGACGCCTAGTAAGCGCGGTCGAGCAGCTGGTCGACCCCCCTCAGGCGACAAGCAGTCCCGATCCCGATGCAGTCAGGACCGGCCCCGAGGTGATCGACAAGACGCCCAAGGATGGCGCCCGGCGCTCGCGTTCGCGTCGGTTTGTCGTCGCGGGGCTTGGCGTCCTCGTCGTTGTGATTGCGGTCGTTGTCTATCTGCTGCTTCGTCCGGGGCCCAAGCCGGCCACCCCATCGGTCTCAGCTGGCCATGCCATTGCGGCGGTCTCCTCAGATCGGATTGCGGGGGTGCTGCTCGAAAGTCGGCTCGGCTCCGCCGAAATACCCGGCAACATCTCGGCTTCCAAACCGGAACTGGTTTCGTTCAGGGCATACGGGCTTGTGGATGCTGTCTATGTCCCCCTCTTTGGCCCGGGTTCGGTCCTTTCGCTCAACTACTTCGTCTTCGACAACTCCGGCGACGCCAGCTCGTATTACGCCAACGGCCGCCCGCTTCCGGACCACTACACCCTCACCGGGCACTTCGTCCCGAGGGGAATAGGTGATTCGAAGAAGTGCGACACAGGGCTTGAAGAGGCAACCTCGACTCTGGTTGCGCATTGGGAATCGAGCTGTGAAACGCTGAGCGCAAAGGTAGTCAGCTTCATTGTGGTCACGAGCCTGACCGACAGCACCTCCGCAGACAAGCGAATCTCGGCGACGCTGACGGTGGACGCGATCCGCCATCTTGCACTCGTTGCGGACGCCGCCTCCCGGTCCCGCGTCGCTCCACCGCCTGCTTCCCTTACCCCGCCGAACCTGATTGACCAGATCTACTCGTCGCCGGAGATCAACGACCTGTTGCCGGCAAACATCACGCTCGTGAGCCTTCAGAAGTTCAATTTGGGATCGAACTCTCCGCCTGGTTTGGTCGCAGGAACGTACCTTCGTGCCACAGTGTCCGGCGGTGGCTACCGCGATTCGGTGTTGTTTTACGTGTTCGGTACCCCGCGGCAGGCACAAGGGTTCTACAAGACCCGACCGCGTCCGACCGGCTACACATCGATCGGGTCCATCGACTCCTCGGGCTTCTCCCAGCCGACGAGCTGTGGCCGGTACCGAGAGGCCACGTCTTCCAGTTCTCCGGCGTCGTACATATCCGGGTGCGCTGTCCTGTGGGGCGATGTCATCGCGTTCAGCGAGGCAGGACCGTCATCAAGCGCGACCGAATATGCAGATGTCCTCGCGGTGACCTTGGCGAGGATGGCTATTCTAGAGCTCAATCGCTTGGACGCAAACTGACGAAGGACAGGACCCCTCGCGAAGACGAGCCGCGCGAGGTCACAGCCGTCGACCGCGGTCGGAGCCGACTCCTCGGCGACACCGAGCTGCTCGCCAAGGCGATCCATGAGGACTTCGTCCGGCGCCGCACCTTTGAGCGTTCGCTGCCTGCGGACGATCCCGCCCTGCTGGACTGGGAGGAGCTGGCCGAATCGCTTCGAGAGTCGAACAGGGACCAGGCGACAGACATCACTCGCAAGCTCGCGTCCGTCGGATGCGAGGCGGTGTTGAGCCAGGACGGCCGAAGCGAGACGACAGAGCTCGAACCGGAAGAGATCGAGATGCTCGCGCGCGCGGAACACGACCGTTGGATTGAAGATCGGCTCCGGCAGGGCTGGCGCTTTGGGCTGCGTCGCGACGTAGCCGCCAAGCTCTCGCCGTATCTCGTGGCATGGGAGGAGCTTGCTGAGGGAGTGCGCGACCTCGACCGGGACAGCGTCAGGGCGATTCCTCATCTGCTCGCGGAATCGGGCCTCAAGATCGTCCGACGGCCCAGGGAACCGGAATGACCGACGTCTTCGTCTGTTACTCGCGGCGCGACCTCGACTTCGTCCGCCGTCTTGCAGAGTCCCTGCGGGAACGTGGCAGAGACATGTTCGTGGACCTCGGCCAATGGTGGCATGACGACGGGGACCCACGCCATGGCGTGAGTGCCGACCGAGAACAGGCGACCAGATCCTCTGATGCCACAGGGACGCACTCGGAGGTGAGCGCCGACGTCGGGATGATCGATGACACAGAACCGGATGCGACCGGTACCTCACGCGCCGGCGAACGCGCGGACGATGTCCATACCGCTATCACCGGCGCGACCGCTGTGCTTGTCGTGGTGTCGCCCGCGCTGGCGGCCTCTGCGAGGTGCCGCAACGAGATTGAGCGAAGCGTTGCACTGCGCAAACGGATCGTTGTCGTACGCGCCCAGGAGACCCCCGTCGAGAGCTTGCCTGAGCAGTTGACGTCACTCGAAGTCGTTCCGTTCGGCGCCGAGGACTTTGATACCGGAGTAAGGCGCGTCCTTGAGCAGCTTGAGGCTGATTCAAGGCGGATCAGCACTTGGGCGGCGCTGCACCGCCGGCGTTGGTCGCTGCTTGGCACCATGGCTCTCGCCTGTCTCGGGCTCGGCCTGTGGGGGTACACAGAGCTGTATCCGACGCTCCCATTCGTCGACCGCCTTTACGCCGCTTTGGCCCTGTTCAGAGACAACACGACCATCTATTCGGGGACTGGAGCGGTTCCGGTGGTGGCCCCACCGTTTCCCTGGCCACTCGAGGCAGCGCGTTGGTTCGCTCCGCTGACGCTCGTGCTCGCCGGCCTCTCGGCGATCTTTGCGGTGTTGGAGGAGCCGTTCACCCGGCTGCGCATCCGCGGTCTGTACCGCAGGCATCTCGTCGTCTGCGGGTTGGGCCATCTCGGCCTGCGTTTGGCCTCCGCCTTCCACGCTCGTGGTGAGCGGGTCGTCGTTGTGGACTGGAATCCACCCTCCGTCGCGCTTTCGCGCTGCCGGGAGCTTTCAATTCCAGTGCTGGCGGGTGATGCCACAGACCCGGAGGTGCTCCGGCAGGCAGGTGTCGAACGAGCAACTCGAGTCGTGGCTGTGTGCGGCGACAACAGTGTCAACGACCGAATCGGCGTTGCCGTGAAGAACGTCGTGCTGGCCAAGAAGCCGTTCAGGAATCGTAGGCGCCCACTCGATTGCTTCTTGCACGTCGATGACGACCAGATGTGCGAGCGTCTCGAGCAGTCGAGCTTCGCCGACACGAGCAAGAGGGCTGTGACGCTCAACTACGTCAACGTGTTCCGCTCTGGCGGTCTTGCGCTCTTGGGAGAATTCCCGAGCTCGTTCACCGAAGTTGACGGCCGCTCGCCGCACGTCATTGTTGTCGGGCCCGACCGGGTCGGACTGTTGCTTGTCGTCGGCGCGGTCCGGGAGTGGTGGTTCGATCACCATGAAGACGGTCTTCGGCTCGAGCTCACGCTGGTTGCCGCGGACGCCGCGAAGAGGATTCGCGCGCTGCACCGCCGGTACCCGCATTTTGCGGAGGCCTGCCAGCTTGCCGCTGTCAGTTGCGATCCCGCTGATCCGGAGTCGCCGGACTTGCCGGTACTGGTGCGTGAAGAGGACTGCGGCCGGACAACGGTGTTCGTCAGTTACGCGGATGAGCGCGCCAGCCTTGAAGCTGTCATGCAATTAGCGGCCAGCTCTCCGTCCGGGGTGCCGATCGTGGCGCTCACCACGGGCCAGACTGGTCCCGTAACCCTCCTCGACAGGGCGGCAACCCAATTGCATCTCTTGAACGTTACGACGTTCCCGCTCCTCGACCGGTTGTGCCGGCCGGAGGTGTTCGTGAACAGCGTCACCGAGCAGATGGCGAAGGCCTTGCATGGCAAATATCTGCGCCATCGCCGGCTTGACGGCACCTTCGATCCCGGGAGGGAGTCCCACAAACAGTGGGAAGTCCTCAAGGAGACTTTCCGCGAGTCGAATCGCGATGCCGCCACGCATCTGAGCGAGCGTCTCGACAAGGCCGGATACTCGGTCCAGGTTTCCGACGACTGGGCCGTGGCGTTGCCCGTGTTCAGCGAGAAGGAAGTCAATGATCTGGCCGAGTCCGAGCATCAGCGCTGGTGTGAAGAGCGACGCGCGGACGGATGGACTCATGCCGTGGAGACCGACCTCCAGCTAAAGCACCACACCGACCTTGTTCCGTGGAGCGAGCTGGGCGAGTCCAGACGGGAGTTGGATCTTGAGGCGCAGCGCGAGCTTGCGGCCCTGCTGGCGAGATATGGGCTGGCAATCGTCCGCAAGCGCCGAATCCGCGAGTGAGTCGCCGCGAACTAGGTGCAGCACTCACGAGCGTGCGCCGGAAGACGCTGCTCGCCCGCATCGCTTCGGACGATGTGAGAAAGCAATTCGCCCGGATGTCGAGGAGGCGGCGTCGGCAACCCGGACATCCATCGGTCGCATCTGTCTTTGGAACTGCCGACCGCACGGCAAGATCGGCTCGCGACAGCGGTGCCGGTGCAGACGGTCAGGCTGGAACAAACTTGTCTGAGACAATGTTTGAAGGCGTACAAGTCAACATCTCACGGGTGGGTCTCACAGCTCCTTCCCCGATGGGATCGACGGGCAGGGCCCAGCCCGACGGACAACCGTCGCGGTTGGGCCTTGTCGTGTCCAGCCCCACACGTAGATCGAGAACCTCCGGGTCTGCAGCTATCGCGAAGATGTCCAATCCGGCGGTAAGAGCTGGGGACATTGGCGTACGAACCGCGGACAGACCGGCGCCAACTTCTCAATCGACAAGGGTGCGAAGCTTGTGACACTCCGGGCCCCTGTGCCGCGCTGGTAGCCGCGCGACAGTGGCAACCCGCTACTAGAAAGACTCGTGCAGGGCTGGCAGCGACGATCGCAACAAGGATGCGAGGCGTTACAGCGACAGAGCTCACCAGAATCTTGGTTTGCCGATTCGCCCACGCGCGAAAGCTCGTGAGGCACAACGTCCAATGCTCTCAAGATCACAGCGTCGAAAGTGTCAAGCTTTGGCGGACGCTGAGCTGGTCCGGCCGTGGGATTCACCGATACCCGACCCCTCCGGTGTTGCTCGAATTAGCCTCATTCCGAGCAGGCGCTCTGCTTGGGTTAGGTTAGGTTGGCTGAGCTCACCAGCACGGGGCGAAGCCGCCGCGTGATGCACTACAGGAGACAAGTCATGGACGCGGACAGCATTCGGCGCGCATACGTGCCTTTCGTGGCGGCGTTGCGGGAAGGCGGTTTCGCAGTGCCGACCGAGGGTTGGCCGGTGGCACTCGTGGCGGCGCACGTGAGCCGTAACAACGATCTCATCTCCGATGCAGCAGAGCGGGTCGTCGCTGGCGAAAGGCCCTCCTACGACAACAGCGCAGCCGTGGACGACGCCGAACTCCGTTCCTACGCGGACCTCGTCGGTAGTCTCGCCGCTCTGGGCGATGCCGTCGAGGCCTCCGCCCGGCGACTGGCCACCGCGTGGGAGGCCCTCGGCGAGACGAACGGGAGCTATCTGCTGCCGGCTCTCATCCGAGACGGGGACACCGTCGTGAACGACGGGCCCATACCCATCCGCAGGTTCATCGATGGGAACGCCTCATTTCACCTCGACCTACACTTCGCGCAGTTACGGGCGCTGAGTCAATGAACACCGAAGGGCCCGATGCCCCACCGACAGCGGTGCCGCCAGCCGAATTCGACACCTACCAGCTGGTGATGCTGTACAGGCCTGAGGGCAGGCCGGAGATCGACGACGAGACGGCCGACCGCTTGCAGGCACAGCACCTCGGCCACTTGGCCGCCATGAGAGAAGTCGGGCACCTGAAGGTCGCCGGCCCTCTCGAAGGCCAGCCCGACGACAGTTGGCGGGGAGTGTGCCTGTACCAGGTGGCATCTTTGCGCGAAGCGCGCCGGCTCGCCGAACTGGATCCTGCCGTTCGCGTCGGGGCGTTGGCAGTTGCCGCAATGACCTGGTACACGCCGAAGGGCGTCCTCGACTTTCCGCAGTGAGCCGCACAACACCAATGCGTTGCAGGCGCGAACCGTTGGCTTCGTCTCACCGAAGTGCTCCGCTCGGCGACGTGACGATCGCGACCTTCGCTCCGACCCGCGAGATCACGGAGCCGAAGCGATGATCTCCCCGGCTCTCTTGTCCAGGAACTGAGTCACCGCCTGTTGGCCCGCTCCGAACACGATCGCCACTCCGAGCAGCGACTGGAGCGACGCGAAGCCGCTGGCAACTCCGGTGTTTCCGATCACGACTACGCCGACGAGCGCGCTCAGACTTCCGACGAACATCTTGACGAACGACTGTTGAAGGGGGAAGTTGTACGGCCCCGACACCCGCGGTATGGCGGCCATCGACGGGATGGTCGTGATGAGAGCACCGAGGGTGCCGAACACGATGACGAGCAACATGACGGCCCATCTGGACAGGTCTGTTGTCCCTGCGGGAAGGGGGATGATCTTTGCTGTCGGCAGCCGCCATTGGATGATCACGAGAGATACCGCGACGACGAGCGTCACGATAATCGTGATGACCAGCCGATTGCGGAACGCTCGTGCAGCGCGGTGGTACGCATCGCTTTGTTGGAACGATCTTTGGAGAACTGCCTGCATGGAGACTTGAGGACTGGTTGCCGGCAGTGGGGACGAGATCGTCGTGGACCCGATTCGTCCGGTCAGATAGCGGTGCCCCTCATCCTCGAGGCGTTGTCGAACCGGGTCGTCGGCCGACAGCCGCGATGCGTGGCTAAAGGCATTCTCCATCATCGTCTGGAGAACGCGCCCTTCCACGGCCTCGCCGGTCAGGAGGAGCTCGGCTTCATGCAGATTCATCCAGGCGTCCTCTACGCGACCACCGAACCACCAGTCGGCGAGTCGCCGCCAAGAGAGGAAGGGCACCTCGTGGGTAGCTATCGAGTCTGCCTCGGTGATCAGGCGAGCGATCTCGTTGGTCACCTTCACCTGCGAATCGCTCGGATGTGGGGCTCCCTTAAGCAAGGCAAGCAGCTCGTACAACGAGAGCGCCTTGGCAACGACGTCCTGCATCCAGAACTGTCGCGTTTGTGTAGGCGAGCGCGGGCCAGGCTCGAATCTCCGCGGGACCGGAGGCTGATCCGCTGACAAGGCCCCGCCATTTGTCACGTCCGCGATTATGGTGGCTGGTCGGTGTCGCGTCTAGTGCATGCGGACGAAGCCGGCGAGTTCGGTCGGACTTACGAAGCGACGACGCGTCCGCGTTTTCGGACGAGCCACGAGATCGGCGTCGGCGACTCTGAACTGGCTTCGCGGATCGGTCGTGGTCGAGGTGGGACCCTTTGTCGTGAGGGCCGGAGCTCCGACGGTTGATTGTCGCATACGGTGGAACGAAGGCTCGTAGGTGACTGAAACTGGTCCCGTCCCGGACACGGCACGTCACCATTGAGTGCCCTCTCCACTCGAGGGCCACAGAACGAGTCTCAGGAGTGCCGATAGCGCTGCAGTCCTAAGGAAGCCCGCCGCCGAGCGACGGACACGAGGAGATCGCTGGCTAGGGCCCTGTTGGCGTACCAGGTGGAGGACCGCCTTGCGGCCCAGAATGCGGACGGCGTCCCGAGGGCGGCGGTATCGACTCGATCCCTGGAGGCTCGTCCGGCCACACCAGCAGCACTGAGCAAGGGGCGTGGTCGACTACGAAGCGGGTCACGTGGCCGAGGCTGTGAGGACCGAGACGCGAGCGATCGCCGTCGCGGGCGACAACCAAGAGGTCGACCCCCTCGGCGACGGCGCCCAGGACCTCGCGCTCTACTCGTCCGTGACGACGAAGAAGCTCCGTGTCCTCTCGTCCCAGCCGCGCGGCCGCGGCCTCCAAGATTTCGGATGCCACGTTGTCCGCGACCTCTTCGAAACTGCCAGAGGGCTTGTGTCCCTGAAAGGCGCGACCGAGGAGTCCCGCGGTTGCCGCCGTGGCGAGCTCGCTGACATCGGAGGGCGATACGTGGAGCAGCGCGACCCGCGCGTCGGGGGGGACGATGTCGGCAGCGGCATCGAGGCACCCTTGCCACGTGCCCTCGACCAACCAGACGACGACCCTCACCGGACTCAATCATCCCACCAATTTCAGCGATAGCCACAGGGCAAGAGTCGACGCCAGGAGCACAGGAGCAACGCTCACGGCACCCAGGCGGAGGAACTCGGAGGTTTGCAGTTCCTCTCCGCGTTGGTGCAAAACGCGCCGCCAAAGCAGGGTCGCGAGAGAGCCCACGTAGGTGAGGTTGGGTCCGGCATTGACACCGATGAGCACCGCGAGCACGACCCCTGGTCCCGCGGCCGCTGCAGCCGGCAGCAGGAGGAGCACGGCCGGGAGGTTGTTGATGAGGTTTGCCAGTACAGCGGAGACCGCGGCGGCGACGAGAAGCGATCCGAGCGATGTCCCGTTCGGGACGAGGTGGACGACCATTGAGCTCAGACCGTGGAGCGAGACGGCCTTCACTACGAGCCCGAGGGCTAGCACGAAGGCGAGGAACGGGACATCAACGGCAACGCCGATCTCGTGGACAGTTGCACGACGGCGCACCAGGGCCGGCACAGCGAGCACCACAGCGCCGCCGAGTGCCGCGAACGCCGGGTTGACATGCAAGATCGAGGCCACGAAGAACCCGACGAGGGTGAGCGCCACTACGGTGCACGCGAAGACCGGTACCGGCAGCGGAGTTGTGGCCTCGGTCTCGCTGCGCCCGATGAGATCGGTCGCGAAGAACCGGCGCAGTACGACCCACTCGACGGCGATGGCCGCCAACCATGGCAGTGCCATGGTTGCCCCGAAATGGGCGAAGCTCAGCCCGCTGGCGCGGAACGCCAACAGGTTCGTGAGGTTCGAAACGGGCAGCAGGAGCGAGGCCGAGTTCGCCAAGTGAGTGCACGCGTAGGCCTGTGGTTTGGCCCGTAGCCGGAGCCGTGTGACGGTGACGAGCACGGCTGGGGTGAGCAGCACGACGGTCGCGTCGAGGCTCAAGACGGCGGTCACGATGCTTGCAGCAGCGAATACCAGCGCCATGAGTCTCACGGGCCGGCCACGAGAGCCCGCGGCCATCCAGGATCCCGCGGCCTCGAACAGGCCGTAGCGGTCACACATCGCCGCGAGGACGAGGACGGCGGCGAGAAAGCCGATAGTCGGGGCGAGGCTCCTAGCTTCGGCCCGGCCCTGGTCCAAGGGAAGGACACCTACCAGCATGAGCAAGGCGGCCGCCGGGATGGCGATTACGGCCTCAGGTAATCCGCTCGGTCTGGCGACGGCGAACGCGAGCGTAGTGATGAGGAGCGCGATCGCAAGCGCCTCGGCAAGATAGCTCGGCACGATCATTCAGATAGTAGGGCCACCACCTTGGTGGGACAGTGCCTTCGGCCAGCTCGCCGAGCGTTCCTTGCGAGAGGTGGACCATGGGACCGAAGTCGTCGTGCCACTTGACGGCGTTATCCACCGGCGTGACGGGCCGGGGCGGGCCTGGTCCGCGCCTAACACTTTGGAAGGGGAGCGCCACTGGCGCCCCCCTTCCCTGGTCCACTCTTGAGGACAAGTGGAGGAGCACTTCACACCGGTGGCCAAGGTGCCTCGCCAAGGTGTCGAACCGATGTCACCTTCCTTGCCGACTGCCGACTGCCGACTNNGACTGCCGACTGCCGACTGCCGCCTCCGGCCGTCGCCAACGTCCGAGTGATGCTTGTGCGAGTGCCTGCTTAGCGTGCCGGGCGAGGCCGGCCTAGTAGCCGCCGGTAGTGGTCGTGGTGACCCCGCCGGAGGTGGTAGTAGTCGTGGTGGCTGTGCCGCCACTGGCCATTGTCTTTGCCGGGGTAGTGGAATTGGTCGTTGCTGTTGCGCGTGCGAGGTACCACGTGCCTCCGAAGGCGACGATCTTTTCGCCCTTAGACCCTGCCGGACCCGAGTCGCCGACGAAGGTGTAGACCGGCCACCCGTTGTAGGTGACCTGCCATTTGGATCCTCTTGCGACGTGGGAAACCTTGCCCACCACCCCAGGACCGGCCGAGATCATCGCGTTCTTGCCAATGAGCAACGGCGGCCATCCCCCGAGGCACGAGCTGCTCGTGCAGTGCAGCTTGCCCTTCTGCTCGGTGCTGAGGACATATAGCGAGTAGCCGGCGGAGTTTGTCAGCACCTCGCCGTACTTGCCGACTTTGCGTTCTTGGAGTGTCGACTTTGAGCTCGAGTGCCCGGTTTGCTGCGCGGCGGCGAGCAGCGGCACCATGACGACCGCAGAGATGGCCGCCGCAGCGACTACACCCAGGGCCATGATGCGCCGGCCCCTTCTCGTTGATGGCCTCGACGAACTTGTGTCCACGCGAATCCTCCCCACAGTTGGATCTGGTCGAGAGGTAGTACGAGAGAGGCATCCGGATGGATTGCTTGAAGGAAGATCGGCAGTGGGCACAGATGGCCGGGTTCTCACGGCCGTCACAGACGCGCCCCGGGTCTCAGGTGCCTTCGTCCGCCTCTCGAAGGCGGACGATCAAGTGTGTTCAGGCAAGCGTGTTCAGGTGGCCGCTACAAGTCCGACGCGGGCGCGACCTCGCTCAGGGCTGGG
>PLKG01000113.1 GCA_003140595.1 Acidimicrobiaceae bacterium
GTTGGGATGCTGGTTCCGCTCGTCATGCCGCGGATGTGACCGGTAGACCCGGTGGCTGGCTTCTGAAAGCGATCCGAGTGACTGTCCTCGTCGGCGTGTGTCTTCCTGGTCGGGAACTTCATTGCACGCCTCCAAGGATCTCCGGTCCCTGTCGTATCGACTCTCAGGACCAGTCACCACATAGGCGGACCGTCATTTATCGCTGACGTTTTGTCATTCCTGCTGTACAATGTGTACGGGAGGTTGCTGCGATGACGTCGCAATTCGGCTCCGGTGTTTCGTACGCCGGACTTCCGAGCGGTGTGCTGGATGTCGTCAGTCGTAATCCTTTGCCAGCACTGATCGTGGAGGTGCCCTCCGAGCGGGTCGTCGCTGTGAGCCCGGCAGCTCAGGATTTGTTCTCCTCACGACGCAGAAGGTTGGTCGGTTGCACGCTCGAGTCGCTCACCGCCGAAACGCCGAAGGGTGCCCTCGATCTTCTCGTCGCAGGACGGCTGAACGGATATGAGGCAAACCACCAATTTCGCCTCGGCGACGGATCGTCGGTCCCACTTCAAACCTGGGTGAGGACGATCGGTGAGGAAATTCCGCTACGTCACGTTCTCTTTCTTTTTACGACAGAGGGTATGCCCGCTGCAAGTACAGCTCCAGCGCTGCCCAAGGAATTCAACGCTCTCATCGGCACGATCGACGCCAGCCTCAGAATTGACCGCGTTTGTAATGACGGCGACACAAGCTTGGACGGGCCGATGGGACTAGTCGGTCAGAGCATCTTCCAGATCGTCCATCTGGAAGACCTCACCGGGCTCATGTGGGCGCTCGCGCAATCGACTTCTACGGCCAAGGGCGTGGCGCTTCACGTCCACGTCCATCGTGGGCACGGACAAGCACAGCTGTGCCAGATGCTGCTGCTGCCAATGGATCCTCCCCCGACATTCGCTTTCGCGCTCAGGTCTGTCGAGCAGTCCGAAGCTTCGCCGGAGTCCGAGGTTGACGCGCTCTTGGGCGCGACGCGAGGCCACGATGTCTTTGGCTCGTCGCACAGCCTCGCCAGCATCAGCCAACCACAGATCCCTGGCATGTCTGAGCTGTCGTCGCGCGAGCTCGACGTGCTTACGAGGTTGCTTGCCGGGTACCGGGTGCCGGCCATCGCAAAGGTGCTCTTCGTCTCTCAGAGCACCGTCCGCAACCATCTCTCCGCGATCTTCAGGAAGCTGAACGTCGAGTCACAACAGGAGCTGATCGACCTACTCAGAATATAAAAAAGGGCACTTCGTCTAGCGATAAATGACGTTCTGCCCATTTGATGCTTCATCGGACAAGCCGATATTGATTCGTAGCATGGGCGATGTCCAGGATCCTCCCCTTCTATTGAACAACCTGCTCAAGGTGTTGCCCGACGGGATCGCCTTGGTCGACGAGTACGGCGTGATCTCTCATGTGAACGAACGCCTCGAGGCCCTGACCGGCTGCCCTCGCGACCTCCTTGTCGGCCAAGCCGTAGACGTACTCTTGCAGTCCCGATACCAAGATGCTCACGCCGCGCGTCGCCGTGGATTCGTCCGGAACCCGCCCTCGCGAGCGCAGGTGAGGGCGGGCGAATTGGACTACTCGCTCTTGTGCCAAGACGGCAGCGAGCTCACGGTCGACATGGCTCGCGCTCCGTTCGTACTTGACGGCAAGCCGTGGAGCGTCGTCGCGGTTCGCGACGACCGCGCCCAGAGACCAGCAGGGCACGTCTCCACCGAGGCTGAGCTGCATGCCATCGCCGCCGAGCTTGCTGCCGTTGAGGCGCTCGGAAGTAGCGAACAGCGCTTCCGGCTCGCGTTCGAGAACAACATGGCCGGCATGATCCTCGTCGACGTTGAAGACAGGGTCCTGGCGGTCAACGACACCTTTTGTGAGATGGTCGGACGCAGCAGGGAGGAGATCGTCGACAAGGGAGCGGCACCGTTCACCCATCCCAAGAAGGTCCACGGCCGCCTAGCGCCCGACGAGACTGCCTGGGTGTACGTCGACCGCTACGTGCACAAGGACGGGCGGCTGGTCGTTGTCGAGGTGTCGAAGTCCACTGCGCGCAACGCGGCCGGGACGACGCTCTACTTCGTCATCTCGGTCCGGGACGTCACCCAGGAGCGGGCTCTCAGTGCCCAACTGTCCCATCAGGCACTGCACGACTCGCTCACAGGGCTCGCCAACCGTGTCCTCTTCGAGGACCGGCTCTCCCAGACGAACGCTAGGACCGCTCGCCGAGGCGGGTGGAACGCTGTGTTGATGTTGGACCTCGACAACTTCAAGGCGGTGAACGACACCCTCGGCCACCACGTCGGCGACCTGCTGCTCGTAGCGCTCGCGCGTCGCCTCGAGGAGGTAACTCGCTCTTCGGACACGCTGTGTCGCTTGGGGGGCGACGAGTTCCTCTACTTGGCCGAAGGACTGACTTCCCCGGCTCAGGCCGAGGAGGTGGCCGAGCGCCTTCTCGGCGTGGTCGCCGCGCCGTTCTCCCTCGCTGGGACCCAGGTCGAACAGCACGCGAGCATCGGAGTCGTGGTCTGGGAAGGGACGAGCAAGGACTGCACCGAGCTCCTCCAGAACGCCGACGTCGCCATGTACGAGGCCAAGCGCCAAGGCGAGAGCCGCCATGTCGTCTTCACGCCCGCTATGTACGAGGATGTGGACAATCGCTTCGCGCTCACCCGTGAGCTTGGGCACTCTCTGCAGTCAGGTGAAATCTCGATGCACTACCAGCCCTTGGTCAATCTCGCCACGAGCGAGGTAGTCGGCTTCGAGGCGCTGATGCGCTGGGAACACCCAAAGCGAGGACAGGTTCCCCCAGGCGTGTTCATCCCTCTAGCCGAGCAGAGCGATCTCATCTTCGAGCTTGGCTCCTTCGCGCTGCGCGAGGCCGTTGCCGAAGCAAGCTCCTGGGAACGCACGGATGCTCAGGCAAGCCGGCTTTTTGTCACGGTCAACCTCTCCGCGCGCCAGTTCCACGACCCGGACCTGGTGTCGATGATCGAGGGAGCGCTCACGACGAGCGGACTTGAACCAAAGCGCCTCCTCCTCGAGATCACAGAGGGCGTGGCGCTAGTCGACGTCGTCGGGACGACGAGCGTGATCGAGCACCTCGACCGCCTCGGAGTGGCCATTGCGCTCGACGATTTCGGGACCGGGTATTCCTCGCTCTCGTACCTAGCGCTCTTACGCCCGAAGATCATCAAGATCGACCGGTCCTTCGTCAGCCCAACACACGAGAGCACCTACAACGACACGCTGCTTGAGGCGATCGTCTCGCTCGGCCAAAAGCTGAACATGACCGTGCTCGCCGAGGGGATCGAAACCCAAGGACAGCTCGAGCACCTCCGCGCCCTCGGCTGTGAGGTCGGCCAAGGCTACCTCTTCTCGCCTGCCGTACCGGCTGGCGAGGTGGCGGCCATGCTCGGCCGGAAGTCGCGTCGCTGGGGGCGGACGCTGGCACTGCTGACCCCCGTCGACCCTCCTCCGGCTCGGAATGGGGAGACAATGCCTCGACTGAAAGCGAAGATTTCCGGGAGATCATCCATTTAA
The DNA here is from genome assembly GCA_003140595.1 of Acidimicrobiaceae bacterium. Classification (GTDB taxonomy): domain Bacteria; phylum Actinomycetota; class Acidimicrobiia; order Acidimicrobiales; family Bog-793; genus Fen-455. The sequence continues at coordinate 3,568 of PLKG01000113.1, forward strand.
GGACCCGTGGCGACGCAGTCGGAACGACGCTGAGTTCGGTGCTGGCCTTCGGTATTCGCGTACGTCGTGGCGCGCGCCCGGGGTGACGGTGGATTGGGTTCGTCGGGTCTACCGCGCCCTCAGCGCTCCCTCCCGAGTACCGGGTGGAGAATGCCGCCGATCGGGATCGAGATGAGACACACGATCGTCCATCCCCACTTCGGCAAGTACCGCACATCGGCGACCCGGGAGAGACCGGATCTTTCAGGAGAGCCGTGGCCTCATAAGAGTCTGTCCTTGTGAGCGACCGCTCATTGCTCTGCCCGGCAACCTCCGTCGTTGGACTTGACAAACTCAATAGGAGCGTCGGCAGACGCCGGAGGAGCCGAGGGGTGCCGGGGGGCCGATCAGAACCAGCGAACCGAGCCGTTGTTCCGGCGCGTCGACCGCTCTATGCCTCGTGCCACCTTTCGGCACCCGACGGAACACTCGGTGCCGCCGCGATCACCCTTGGCTCTTGCAAGGGGGCTTTGTCTCCGAGCCAGGCTCATTGCGTGTCGCTTGACATCTAGTGCGCTCACCTACGTGGACGCGAGGTCGCTTCCCGTGACGCGGGGGGCGAGGGTGTGGGTACTCAGGAAAGCCATGAGTTCCTGTGGACTGAGGGGCTTGGCGTAAAGGAAGCCCTGGCCGGTGTCGCACTGCTCATCTCGGAGCTGCTCTAGCTGCTGTTGCTCCTCGATCCCTTCCGCAACGGTGTCCAACCCGAGTGACTTTCCGAGCTGGACGAGGGAGTGGATCAAAGCTGATGAGCGTTCCGACGAAGTCATCGAGGCCATGAAGGAGCGATCGATCTTCAAGATGTCTACCGGGAACTTGCGCAGGTAGGCGAGCGACGAGTACGCGGTGCCGAAGTCGTCGACGGCCACGCTTATGCCTAACGCCTTCAGCTCTGAGATGCGCTCCACGGTTCTGGCAGGAACGCGCATCAATGTGTTCTCTGTGATCCCGATGACAAGATGATGGGGGTCGAGCCCGGACGCCTCCAGGGCCCCGGTGATATCGCTCACGATTCCTGGAGAATCGAGCTGCCGGGGCGAGAGGTTCACCGACATCGACAAGTCGTAGCCCGCCCTGTGGCACTCAGCGGCCTGTTGGCAGGCCCGATGCAGCACTTGAGGGCCGACTGTGAGGATCAGCCCACTCTCCTCGAGTACCGGAATGAACTCATCGGGCATGACCACTCCACGAATGGGGTGCTGCCAGCGAAGCAGAGCCTCGACTCCGACGACTGCGCCCGTGTCGATCTTGAATATCGGCTGGTACACGAGGAAGAACTCATCGCGTTCGACAGCAAGACCGAGGTCCTTCTGCAACTCGACGTGGCTCTCCACCGCTCGGCGCATTCCGGGTTGGAACAGGGTGTAGCGCTGCTTTCCAGCGCCCTTTGCCTCGTAGAGAGCGACATCCGCATCTCGCAACAGTTCCTCCACGGTCGCTCGCGGTCCTGTTGCAATGCCTATCGAGGCCGTCACGGCGTGCAGAGACTGATTGTCACCAAGGGCGAACGGCTCTCGAAAAAGCTCGAGTATGCGCTCGGCGGTTTTGGTCGAAACGGTGTCGCCTGATGGTCCCTCTCCAGGTTGGCCCGACTCTCCCGACCCGCCGACCATGGGGAGGCTCTCTGTCAGAACGACGAACTCGTCACCGCCAAGACGGCCCACAGTGTCGGTTTCACGAAGCGCCAAGGTGAGACGTCGAGCCAGCTCGACTAGCAGCTCGTCTCCTACGCGATGGCCGAGGGTGTCGTTGATGTCCTTGAAGTTGTCGACGTCTATGAAAAGAGCGCCGGTCGCCACGTTGTTACGCCGACCACGAGCGAGCATCTGCTCTGCGCGGTCAAGGATGAGGGTCCGATTGGGAAGCCCGGTGAGTGAGTCGTGTAGTGCCTGGTGCCGTAGCTCGCTAGTAAGGTCACTCTGGGTTTGCTCGGCTTCCTTCTGTTCGGTGACGTCGACGAATATGGCGCCGACCCCGATGATCTCTCCGTGTACACGGATTGGGTAAAGGCTCTCCAGCCAAAAGTGGAGTCGGCCCGGGTCCTCTGCTGTTTCGGAGGCTACTTCCAGGCTAAGGATGGGCTCGCCGCGGGTCAGGACACCTCGGTAGGAAGGTTCGAGCTGTGGCCAGAACTGCGGGACCGCCTCGGCCATTGTGCGGCCGAGGTGGTCTTGCACTGAGACGCCGTTGATCGCCGCGGCCTTTTCGTTTACTCGCACGAAGCGGAAGTCGGGATCGACAAAGGAGAATCCGACGGGGGCGGTGGACTGCAGCGTGTCGAGGACGCCAAGGGTCTCAGCGGCCTCCTTCTCCGCTTGGCGCATCGCTTCTGTCAGTCGAGACTTCTCGGCGGTACGATCATGGGCGATCGCAGAGACCCCGACGACAGAGCCATCGGGCCCGAGGACCGGTGACATAGTGAGGGTCACCCGAACCCGGCTGCCGTCCTTACGCAAACGCTCCGAGTCGAAGCGCTGAACCGTCACCCCTTCGCGGACCTGGTCCAGGAAGTCGGACCACTCTCCAGCTCGCTCTTCTGGAAGGAGCTGCAACTGCCTGTGACCAATCATCTCGGCCGCTTTGTAACCGTAGAGACGTTCGGCAGCAGCGTTCCAGGACAAGACCACTCCGTCGAGTGTCTCGCTGATTATGGCGTCGTTCGCCGAGGCTACCAAGGCAGCAAGGAACTGCTCGGGTTGAAGACCACCGCTCTTCGTCTTCTGAATATCAAAAACCTAGCTCGCGCGACCAAGATCACGGTAGATGGACACTGTCTTTGAGCGAGGTTGAAAGGGTCGGTCTCCGAGACGTTGGTATCGAACGACACCACTCGGAGCTTCGACTCGTCATCTCAAAGCCGCAATCGCCGCAGTCGGATTGGCAGTTGGCAGGTGTCCACTGAACTGGTCGCTCGGCTGCGCCCACGAATCGGCCAATCTGGCTTGCCTTCCGCCCGATCCGGACCACGTCTGAGAGAGCGCAGATTCGGTAGGCCGACCTATCAGCGCACTGGTCGGCCAACCGACTTGGCAGTCACACGGCAAAGCAAGTTGACCGTTGGCGCTAGACGGCTGGGAGGCTAAGAGCTCGACGCGGTTGCCGCCGCGTTGTTTCGCTCGGTACAGAGCTTCGTCCGTTTCTTTGAGCACCTCACCCACTGATTTGGCGCCGTGACGGTGGAGAACTGCCATGCCGGCGCTGAACGTGAGAACACCAGGGCGGGTGCCGGTATGCGGGACGGCCAGTTGTTCCAGGCCGGCCCACACGCGCTCGACCGCAACGGCCCCTCTAAGCAAGGACTGTTCGGGGAAGACGCACAGGAACTCATCACCGCCATACCGGTAGACGAGGTCTCCTCCCCGCGCATGTTCCTTGGGCTGGGCCGTGACAGCCTGAAGGGCATAATCGCCAGTTTGGTTGACCGTAGGTGTCGTTGTAGGACTTGAAGTGATCAACATCGATCAGCACCAGGCAATAACTGTGTCCATAACGGGTCACTCGAGCTTCCATGGTGTCGAGGTCCTCTTGAAGGATCATGCGGTTACCCATCGGAAAGCCTTGTAGAGACACTCAAGATCGCTCCGAGGCTGTGATTCTCCTGCTCGAGGCGGTGCATCGGGTGGGCGAGCAGTGTGATCCCAGGCGATCTTCTGAAACCAGGTACCGGAGCTGTCCGACGCGGGACTGACTGCACTGCGACACGGGAACGTGAAGTCCGGTGAGCGCATCTTGCCGGGCCGTCGCGCTCGCTTTTGTCCTACCAGCTCCCGCCCCGGCCGAACGTGCCACCGTGGGCCATAACGCCCTTCGGCTGTTGCCGTCAGGACCGTCCGGTCACGGCTGGGATGCCTTGGCCTCGAGGCGCTCGAGGAGCCGGCGGCGTTGTGAGCGTCCCCGCAGGAGCAGGAGCACGGCGATCAGGAGGAGCAGCGCGGCTCCGGCCGCGGCCGGGAGCAGCCAGGACGGCAGGCCTTGTTGGGGTACGAGGGGGCGTTGCACCGGTGGGCGCCGAACCTTGGTCGCCGCGACTCCCACCTGCAGCGTGCCGGTGTAGCTGGCCAGTCGGGTGCCACCTGCACCGAGGTCGAGACTGACCGCGACCCGGTAGCAGCCGGCGGAGAGGACCTGGTTTCGCAGGTACCAGGGGTAGTCGATGCTGGTGCGGGGAACAAAGGTGTCGAGTTGTTGGGCCAGGCTCAGCACCGCTCGGCCACCCGAGCATCGGCGCAGGCTCCCGGCGAGGTAGGGCTTCATCAATACCGCGCCGGTGTCGTAGATGGGGATGGTGATCACCTGGCGGACGTGCTGTTGGAGCCCGATGCTGGGTGGCCCGAAATGGGCCGCAGGGGCGGCCGGGCCGGGGACCTCGACCACCACGGCCACGATCACACGGGTCGTGGTGACAAGACTCACGCCCGTCTTGTTGGAGCTAGCTGCCGCCACTGCCTTGGGTTTGGGGGTCTGGGCAGCCAGGGCGGCCACGTAGTCCCCCGGCGCCGTATCAGCCGGCACGGTCACTGTGAACTGGACCGCGACGGCGCCCTTGGCCGAGAGTCGGACCGAGCCCGTCGAGAGCTTCACCCAAGAAGCGGTGCCCTGAGGGTTTGCCTGGGGCTGGCCGTAGGCGACGCCGCCGACCGGGGAGGTGGTCGCCCCCACGGCATAGACCAGGTAGCTGGCCGGTGAGGTTGTGAGGTCATGCACCACGATCGCCCCGGACTTGGACGCACCTGAGGAAAGGGTGTACTCGAAGTACCCGTTAGGGCCGGGCCTCACCGGGGACAGCCCCGGCGCGGCCGGGGTGCTGGGGGAAGAGCCGGCCCAAGCCGGCGCCCCTGTTGAAACCAGCAGCGCAGCCAACACCGAGGCGCCCACGAGAGCGCCCCGGGTGAGTGCTGCCCCCCATCCGGGGAGCCGAGCGCGGGGTTTGGTCAACATGTCAAAGGGAGAGGACGAGCACGTCGCAGAGAGCCCGAACCACCAAAGACGCCGAAGACCTCCCTGGCACCCAGCAGGTGGAGAAAGGTCTTCGGCGTCATGGGGTCACGGACCTGTGACGATGCTGTACTCCACGTTGGCCGTGTAGAGGTTGGCCCAGGAGTTCTGGTCCGCGGTGAAGCTGACGCCCGGGTTGACCGTGTAGCTGCCCATGCCCGTGTTCGCCGCTGCTGCGACGAACTTGATCGCCGCGCCGTAACCCTCGGCGGGGCCGGTAGACGGACCAGACACCGTGGCCTCGGCAGAGACCAAGGCCGGGGGCGCACTAAGCGAACCGTCCTCCACTGTGGCCCCTGCACCAACGGCGCTGGATAACAGCGACAGGGCGCTGGAGGCCTGGGTGCCGGCTTGGAGCTCGAAAAGGGTGCCGGGCGTCTCTGTTGCGGTCCCGAAGTTTATGCTGACGCCCTGGGTGTCGAGCACAGTAGCGATAGACGCCACCGCGGTGCCGCTTCCAGTGCTGTTGGTGGAAGCGGTCGAAGACCAGGTGAAACTGCCGGCGCCGTTCGAGATTCCTGTGGCGTCGACTGTGAACACCACGCCGTCCTGGGTGCCGGTGTACGCGCCCGAGGTTGCATCAACAAGGGGAGACCCGGTGTTCGTCCAGGCCCCGGTGTAGGTGAAGTCGCTTACAGCCACGGTGCCGTTCCAGCCGTAGCCGGAGCCGGTCGCGTCCGACCACACTGCCGTGGGCAGGAGGCCAACACCGGTAAAGCTCACCAGGGAGACCGGGATACCGTTGTTGTTGGTTATGGAGCCGATGGCGAGAGAGCCACCGGTCAACTGCGCTTGCCCAGTTCCTGTGACTCCTGTGTTGGCAAAGGCGGCTCCCATCGGGGCGAGCACACCGACGACGGTAGCGA
>PLKG01000116.1 GCA_003140595.1 Acidimicrobiaceae bacterium
GAGTTGTTCTCGGCTTCAGAGGGGCCTCACGAGCCGGGCCCAGAGAGTACCGGCTCACCGCCGTCGTATGAGTGCGAGTCGGAAATTGCTCCGCAGCCGCAGGTTCTCGGGAGAACCCCGTGAGCTACAGCCGCGACACTTCGGAAGCCCTCAAGCACCCCCTGGAGACAGTGAGGCGGCCGTACACCACTATCGTGCTCGCCCTCATGGTCGGCACCAGCAGCATCGCTGTATTCGATCTCTACCTGTTCGCGTCCTCTGCTTTGCACTGACTAGAGGCCGTCCGGCCGATACTCGATGCTGTGCAGTTGCACCAAGCAAGGCATTGCTCCCCAGGTCTCGCGGGCTGCGAGTCGGCCACCTGAGACCAGGAGCGCACGCGGGTTGTCCTTAGGTGCGGCCCATCGAGGGCTGGTGGGCGCCCGGGTCGGCCGCACGTGCCACACCGAGCTCGGGCTCCGGCATCTAGGACCGACCGGCGATCACTTCGCGATCCTGATCCTCCATCCGCAGCGATCTTGCACGAGAAGCGCTTGGCCTCGCACCTGCCGCCCCGACCCGTCCGATTCAGTCCAAGACAGCTAGATGACCAGTGGATCGGCGCCCGTGGTTCGGCCAGACTCTGGCATGGACGACTATCTCGCTCCAACAAGCGATACCATCGAAATACAGGCCCGCCTGGCAATGCCATTGGCAGAGGCCATGCTCACCCAGCGCGCGATCCGGCGTGTCCAGCCCACCCCGGTCGACGACCGCGTCGTGCTGCGATGTTTGGAGCTGGCCTTGGAAGCACCGACCGCCTCGAACGGCCAGACCTGGCAGTTCGTGATCGTGAAGGAGCGCGCGGTGAAGGCGCAACTGGCAGCTCAGTACCGGCGGGCGTGGCGGCTGTACGGCGGGCTTGGTCGGCTGGCCAGGCCCGACGACCAGACCGTCAAGATCTTGAAGTCGGTCCAGTGGCAGGTCGAGCACTTCGAGGAGATCCCAGTTCTAGTCGTGTGCTGTGTCCGAGGCGGGACGGGGTTGCCTTTCCTCCCCAAGCCGGCGATCGCCGCGTCCAGCCATTACGGGTCGATATACCCCAGCGTCCAGAACCTGTTGCTTGCAGCACGGTCGGTCGGCCTCGGCGGCGCACTCATCACGCTGCCGTTGTGGTCCAACCTCGTCGCTCGCAAGATCCTCGCGCTGCCCCTGAACGTGGAGCCGTGCTGCATCGTGACTCTCGGCTGGCCGAAGGGCCGCTACGGCCGCAAGACTCGCAAGCCGATCGGCACAGTAGTCCACCTCGACCGGTACGGCAACCAGCCTTGGAAGGACCGGGCGCCGGCCTGATCCTCGGCGTCGGCAGCGGGAATACTCTCGGCCGACGTCGCCCCGGTTGCCGACCGTGGCGCCGCCCCGCCACAACGTATATCCTTCCCGGACCTGCGACGGAAGGACGACATTGCCCGGTCAACGAACGGCCCGGAGCACCGCGCGCTTCGCAACTGCCCGCCGCCGGCGGAATCTTCGCTCGTCTCAGGTGGCCGTCGCCGCCCTGGCGTGGATCGCGGTGATCGGTCTCGTCTCGCAGCCAAGCGCCCTGGCCTCCCCGAAAGGCGCAGCGGCGAGCGCCTGGACAGAAGTCGGCTGGTTCTGGGGCATCAGCAGGGTTGAGACCGTCGCCTGTCCCACAACTTCGATGTGCGTAGCGGGCGGACAGGGTGCTGTAGCCCTGCGCTCGACCGACGGAGGCAGGAGCTGGGTGGGTGAAACACTCCCCTCTGGGGTCACGTCGCTCACCGGGATCGTCTGCCCCTCGAAGTCGGTCTGCGAAGCTATCGGCGAGAATTCAGCGACGTCGGGTGCAACAGCGGCCCTTCTCGGCACCACCAACGGCGGTGTGAGCTGGGTCAGCCAGAAGCTTCCGGCCGGGATGGGCGGCACCACCACCGGCAGCCTCACGCCAACGGTCCTCAGCGCGATCGCCTGCCCATCGAAATCGGTTTGTGAGGCCGTCGGCGGCTTTGCCAATTCCTCCGGCGAGCTCGGGGTGACACTGCGTACAACTGACGGTGGCAGGAGCTGGGTACGACGGACCCTTCCCGGCGACGGAGAGGCCAACTCGGTCGCCTGCCCCTCGACATCGACCTGCGAAGTCCTCTTCAAGTCGAACGGGGCCGGCGGAGTCGTCGTCCTCCGCACCACCAACGGCGGTGGCAGCTGGTCTCACAAGACTGTCCTGACGGGAAACGCGGAACTCGAAGCCATCGTCTGCCCTTCCACTTCGACCTGCATGGCGGGCGGCAACGTGTACCCCGCCGCGGTCGTCCTGCGCACTACGAATGGCGGCAAGAGCTGGGCTCAGGAAACACTCGAGTCTCAGTCCTTTGAGTACGTCGACGCACTCGCCTGCCGGTCCACCTCGGTCTGCGAGGCCGTCACTTACAACGACGCCACTGCCGTCGCCTGGCGCACGACCGACGCCGGAACGAAATGGGCCGACACGACGATCCCCCTGACGACCGCAAGCATCGCGGCGATCACCTGTCCCTCGACGTCGGTCTGCGTGGCGGGCGGCTACGGGGTCGGGACCCCTGGATCCACCGCCAGCACCGCGGTCGCTCTCCGCACGACCGATAACGGCAAGAGGTGGGTGCTCGGAGAGGCGCTCTCGGCCGGCATCACCGAGCTCACTGCGATTGCCTGCCGGTCGACCTCGGTCTGCGAGGCGGCCGGAGACAGCGCGCTTGCCGTACAGACGACAGACGGTGGCGCCAGATGGGTGAGTGAGACCCTTCCGGCCGGCGCCGCCGGCGTCGAGGCGATCGCTTGTCCCTCGACCCGGATCTGCGAGGCGGTCGACGGGGACTTGGCCTTTCGCACCACCGACGGCGGAAGGACCTGGGTGAGCGGGACGCTCCCCTCAGGCTCGGGACAGGCCGAGGCGATCGCATGTCCGTCGACCTCAGTCTGCGAGGTCGTGGGCCAGTCCTCTGACCTCGCGATGCGCACGACCAACGGCGGAAAGAGTTGGGTGAGCCAGCCCGCGACCGGCGTCGAAGGGTTCAACGCCTTCTCCTGTCCCTCGGCCTCTGTCTGCGAGGCAATCGGCGTCAGCTCCGCGGGCCTGGAGGAATCCCTGCGCACGACCGACGGCGGTGCGAGGTGGGTGGGCCAGAAGCTCCCGTACAACCTTGGGGACATCGACGCGATCGCCTGCGCATCGGCCTCGGCCTGCGAGGCCGTCGGTGCGACCTCGGCGAGCGTCGCCGTAACCCTGTTCGCCTGTCGCACTCCCTCGCTCTGCCCGGTTCTCGACGCGAGCTCCAAAGGCCCGAGCGCCGTTGCTATTCACACGACCGACGGCGGCAGGCGGTGGCTGAGCACCAAGCTCCCATCGACCTACGGCAAGACGCTCAACGCGGTCGCCTGTCCCACGAGCTCTGTATGCGAAGCGATCGCCGGGTCCCCTACGGCCGGAGTCTCAGGACCCAGCGCCGGCCCCGACGTCGAGGTCTTCCGTACCACAGACGGAGGCTCGAGCTGGCGGTCCCAGACCGTGCCCTCCGGCATCTCCGCGCTCTTGTCGGTCGCTTGTCCCTCTCCCTCGTCCTGCGAGGCCGTCGGCTACAGGCAAGGTGGTGCGGCCATTATCCGCCTTCACTGATCAGAGACACCGCCCGGGAGGAAGCATCCCCGGTAGTGGCCGAAGCCGTCCTGCAGCACTGAATGGCCTCTGATGCCGCGTCTGGCGATGAGCATCCATGCCCTCTTCGGATTTGACGCGTGCTCGCCAAGCCGGGCCCAGATCGGGGCGCCAAGAGCCGCTTGATTCGATCAAGGCCCGGCCGAGCGCTCGGGCGGCCCCGGAGACGCCACATCCGCCGACAGGCCGGCGAGTCGCGCCCGTCGAGCTTTGCCCGGAGATGCCGCAATGATCTCAACCGATTCGCCCAACGACTGCGGCTCGCCGTTCGCAGACTGGACTGGACAACTGTCGCGCCCGGGCTTGGGTCACGCTGAGCTGCGAAGTGGCGTGCGGTCCGGAGAAGGGTTGAGCCGCGGCGCCCGCTGAGGTCGACACGCGACTTCTCGAGGTCAAGCGGTGCGGCCGAACGCGGTTGTCACAGCGTCCATCAGCACCCTCGTCGTTCGAGGCGCGGCACACACACGACGGGTTTGCCGGTCTTGAGTGACTGGCGAGCGGGCGGTCCCTGAGCCCGTAGACGAACTGCACGCCTAGTTCTGGATCTTCCCGAAATGGCGACCCGCCCGCCGGCGAGCGGTGCAATGATCGCCCGGTGTGGAGAACCTACTTGCACGGCGGGATCGGCTCAGTTCTTGACTGCGTCAATGCTCTCCTCGGACGGAGCGTCCCCGGTCGCGTGCTCGAAACTCCTTCTGGCCCGCATGAGTCGCCATCGATCGACTCCCGGTGAGCAACGACAGGCCGGCCCGGCGCGACACGAACGTGCTCCGACCCGTCAGGGAGAGGTCGTCTGAGAAAAATCGCGACGTGTTCGGCGCGTTGTACGGGGTGGCCTGCTGGGTGCTGTTCTGCAGTGTCGGGACCGTTGCCTTGCCGGTCATCCTCGTCCTGCCGAAGCTCTCGTGGCGTTGGAAACTGGCCCGCGCCACGGCGCGGCTGTTGTGTGCTTGGGTTGCGATCGCCTTCGAGACGAGCGGAACGCCGTTGGCCGGGACATCGTGCGTGTACGTGGCAAACCACGTGAGTTTCCTCGACTCGTTCGCGATCGGCCTCATGTTCGAAGAACCGGTCGTGTTCGTCGCCGGAGGAATGCTTTCCCACCAGCGCGTTGTCGGTACGTTCCTCCGCCGGATCGGGGTCGTGTTCGTGAGAACCGTAGCCGACAAGCGTCACTCGTCGGTCAGCTCAGTGCTTACGACGTTGGAGAACCTGGTGCGCTCGGGACGGTCGGTCGTCTTGTTCCCAGAAGGCGGGCTCACCGTCACGCCAGGACTGCGGCGCTTCCATCTCGGGGCCTTCGTCGTTGCGAGCGAGACGGCCTGCCCCGTTGTCCCTGTCGGGATTCTCGGGACGAGAGAAATTCTCCCAGCAGGTCGACGTCTTCCTCGACGAGGCGCGATGCGCCTTGTCGTGGGCGAGCCCCTGCTACCCATCGGCAACGGATGGAAGGCCGCCCACCAGCTCGCGGACAAGGCTCACGACGCGGTCGAGGAACTCCTCGACCGCTCCTGAGGCCCTACTTGGCGACCGGACTGCCCGAGCAACTGCGCCCGAGGAGCGACGCTGTTGACCATCCTCGACCCCACCTGTGGGTGCGATAGCCCGGTCGACCTTTGCGGGGGATAGCTTTCTCGCCATGACCACGGTCGTGTTCGCCGGAGTCACGACAGGCTCGTCGCTGATCCATCAAGCGCTCTCGGCCTGGCAGCCGATCCTGGGAGTGGCGTGCGAGATCCGCGGTGTCGACATGGCGCTCGACGCTGAGGACGAGATCTACCTCCGATTCCTCGGCGATCTCCTGACGGACAACAGCACCGTCGGCGCCGTCATAACGAGCCACAAGGTCGGGGTCTTCCGAGCCGGGCGAACCATGTTCGCCGGACTCGACCCACTCGCTCTCGCCTGCGAGGAGGTCAACGCCATCAGGCGCACTCCCGACGGACTGCGCGGTTGGGCCCGTGACCCGATCTCGGTGGGACGGGTCGCCGACCAGATCTGGCCCGAATCGGAAGGAGAGGTCGTATGCCTCGGTGCGGGTGGCACAGCGCGTGCCCTCGCCCAACACGTCTTTGCCACCCGTGAGCCCGTGCGGTTTGTCTGCGCCGATCCGACCAGCGCCTCTGTCGAGCGCCTCGCCCAGATAGCGGGACACCCCGTGGACGGACACGTCGGTCTTGGACCCTGGGACGACCTCGTCGAAGCGGCTCCACCCGGGTCGCTGATCGTCAATGCGACGGGTATGGGCAAGGACCGGCCGGGCTCGCCTATCACCGGTCGGGCACGATTCCCGCCGCGCTCGGTCGTCTGGGAGCTGAACTACAGGGGAAATCTCCAGTTCCTGGACCGCGCCCTGACAAGGGCGAAGGACTCCGAGATTCAGGTCCACGATGGTTGGCAGTTGTTCTGCCACGGCTGGGCGGCAGCACTCAGCACGGTGCTCGACCTGCCCGACGATGCCAAGCTGGGTGACCGGTTCGCTGAGGCGACACGGTCGCTCAGGCCGGGCGTAGCCTGACTGCCTGGTCTGGCTCGCAACGCCACGAGCCAGCGCCGCAAGGGCGGACCGTGGCGTAACTGTTTCATTGACGAAACTTGTCGATTCTCGGGTGCCTTGTTCGCGACGGGGGCGGGAGCTTCATTCAGTCGGGATCCTCCGGGCGGCTCCACCCGGATCTCAACACAGAACAGAACAGTGATCGACCGGTACACAGAGCCCTGGGCGAGAGCGCTCAGCGATCCCAAGCACAGATTGGAGCGCGCCATGGAGAAGGCCTTCGAGTTCTATATCCGCACAACCCCCGAACACCTGTGGGAGGCGATCACAAACCCGGAGATAAGGAGCCAGTACAACTTCGGCGCGGGGGCCTACTCGGACTGGCAGCGCGGGTCGCGCGTGGATCTGACCGCACCCAGGGCCGACCGGCTGCTCGCTGAAGGCGAAGTGCTCGAGGTGGATCCTCCGCGGCGGCTCGTCCACACGATGGTTGCGTTATGGAGCGGGGAGGTGAGGAGCGAGGGTGTATCCCGGGTCACCTGGGAGATCGAACCCGTCGGAGACTCCTGTCACCTGACTGTGACCCATGGCGAGCTACGCGAAGGGGCCAACGCCGAGATCTACGGCGGCTGGCCGATGATTCTCTCCGGCCTCAAGACCTGGCTAGAGACTGGCCAGAAGCTCACGACCCCGGGCTCGCTGATGTACGGCTGAACGCCCAGGCCCTGAATTTGCTGAGGCTCTGAACTTGGGCTTGGAGGCGACGCAGTCCAGGAACGAAGTCGGGATTCGGACTCGGCGCGGCCAGCTCCGCAGCCAGAACGACCTCTAGCGATGGCTTCGAAGACGAGCTTCTGCCTGCTAGTAGCCGGCGGGCCGCGCGACATTTCACTCCAGCGCCGACTCCAGCGGTTCGCGGTGCCGTCCGGCGACGATCGCGATTGCCGCGATCCCGGCGAGACCGCAGACGACTTGGACGACAGTCAGGGGCTGTCCGAGGATGACTACCGCTGCCACGGCCGCGACAACCGGGTTGCTCGACCCGATCACCGACGACACAGAGGCGTCAACGTAACGGTGCGCCCAGTTCATCGAGAGATGGGCGGCCCCCGGCACAACTGCCAACAGTGAGATCCATAGCCAGTCGCCGGATTCCACCCGAGCGAGGGACTGCCCCGACGTCAGCACGATGAGCGTCAGGGCCATCGCGGCCACGATCGTCACCACGGTGGTGTACTCCAACGCGTTCTGGCTCGATCTCGCGTGCTTGGATGCAAGCCAGTATCCGGACCACGACAACATCGACCCGACTGCGAGAAGGTCCCCGGACACTTCGTGGTGACCCGCCACACCGGGCCCCAGCACAGCGGCGGAGACACCGCCGATGGCGACCAGGATCCAAAAGACGTCCCATCGCCCCATCTCTTCGCCGAACAGCGGGCGCGCTGCGACAAGCACGAGGGCGGGCTGAACCGCACCAATGACTGTCACGTCGACGACGCTCGTGAGCTTGACGGCACAGAAGAACATCGCCATGTCCCCGGCCAGGAAAAGGCCACCGAGCCACGACGCCCGGAAGTTGTCCCAGCTCAACCGGCGGCCCGACGCGAAGACGATCGTCGAGAGCAGCGCGGCGGCGAGCCACAGTCGGTAGAAGCACAGCACGAGGCCGGACGCCGACCCGAGCTTCGCGAAGATCCCCCCGAACCCCCAACCGACTGAGGCCAGAGCAGACGCACCCAGACCGACCGCCTGTCGCCTGGAGCGCGTAGACGTGGCTTCCAGGGTCGTCATCCGAAACGATCGTACCGGGACCCAATCCGGGCCGATGAGTGAGGTGCGCGTGCCCGCTGCCCTTGGATGTCAGCTGGTGCCTCCGGATAGTCTCACGACCATGGATCTCGAACGGCGGCGCGTGATCGTCACCGGCCGGGTTCAGAACGTCTGGTACCGCGACAGCTGCCGAATCGAGGCAGTGGCCCGCGATGTCAAGGGCTGGGTTCGCAACCGCTCGGCCGGCACTGTGGAGGCCGTGTTCGAAGGATCGGCTGAGGCCGTCGCAGAGATGATCTCGTGGTGCCGCAAGGGCCCCCCGAGGGCACGTGTGGACGACGTCGATGTGATCGTCGAGCCGGCACAGAACGAGACCGGCTTCCTGGTCCGCTAGCTCAGGTTCCGACACCGAGGCGTTGAGCTAGCCAGGCGACGCGCTCCGCGACGGTCGATTGGACCGTGACGTCAGATGAACAGCTGGATGTCCGCCCTGGCCGCCATGTCGATGAAGCTGGCCGCGCCGAGAGTGGGCTGTATGCCGTCTATGAAGTCGGACGTCGACAAGCCATAGAGGTCCATCGTCATCTGGCAGGGGTGCAGTCGCACGCCGACATCGATGGCCATCTCCATCAGCTCGGTCACACTTGCAACCTTGTGCTGCTTGGCCAGCAACTTGATCATGGAGGTGCCAGCTCCGCCGAAATGCACCTTGCTCAGCTTGAGGTGCTCACTGCCGCCGTGGTCCACCAGCGACTCTGCTTTCTGCATCCAGTTGTTGCCGGTGACCCGCTTGTCGTTCTTCTGCAGCACCCGCAGCCCCCAGAACGTGAAGAAGACGTCAACCTCGAGACCGGAGGCGGCACCGGTCGTGGCCAAGATCATCACCGGCCACACACGGTCGAGATCGTTGCTCCAGCAGATGATGGCCATTCGCTTCGGCTCGTCCTCGTCGGAGGCGGCCGTTGCGACCCTGGCTGCGGTGTCGATGTCCTCCATGTCACTCCTCTCCTAACTCGGCGGCTGCGGCCGCCCGAACGGGGTCGGACACGCCTTGCGGTGCTGGGGTCGCGACAGATGAGCGAGATCAGCGTTATTTATAATACATTCACTAGAATACATGATTTAACTAGCTTTGCCCCGGCTGCAAGAGGACCCCGCAAGACCCATGACGCGCGCCGGCGCCGTACAGCGCCAGATGCAGAAGTCGGCGAGTCCATGACTCAGGCGGCGCTTCGGCCCTTTGCTACCTCACTCGCCGGCAGGACCGGAGCGACGTGGACGAGCAGGTTGTAGGTGACCAGGGCGATAGCGAGGTGCATGACCATGAGGACGGCGACCGCGTCGGCCGGCTGGCCCCGGTAGAGGATGAAAAGGTCAGGGAGCCACAGGACCACAGTGACGAGAATGGCCAGACGGAGGAACAGCCATCGTGGCGCCGAGGTCACACGCGTCACGATCGGCCATGCCGCGCCGGCGATGACTACGCCGATCACGGTCAGCTTGGCGTAGTCGGAGAACTGGAAGTGCTGGTAGCCCTTCGTGCCCGGAAAGATCGCCTCGCCAACGACCACGAGGATGGCGTCCGCGACGAGGCAGCCAACGATCGACGCAATCGTCGCCAACACCACTCGTCCGGGAAGCGGTTGACGGTGGCTGGGCGAGAAGTCCAGAGAGACCAAAGAGGCCGCTTTCTTGAGCACAGTCATCGAAACCTAGTCGCGATGGGCAAGGAACTCGCATCGCCTTCGACCTCGCGGAGATGTCGGTCGGGTGCCGGAGCTTGAGTCAGTGCTCGCGCGTCAGGTGCAAGTGATTCCTTCGGCATCAAGGAACTGGCGATATGCCTCGATGCCGTCCGGCCCGGTGGCGAGATCGGCGACCTCGCTGTCCCAGTCGGACGGCCGCAGCCTGGCAACCCAGCCGTCACCATAAGGGTCGGAGTTGATCAGGCTCGGCGATGCGACAAGGGCGTCGTTGACTGCCACGATCTCACCGCTTACAGGCGCAGAGACCGGGCCGACCCACTTGCCGCTCTCCACTGTCGCTATGTTGCGGCCCTTCTGAACAGCCTTTCCGGTCGCCTTCGGCGTCACCGCGACGATCGTCCTGGCCAGATGCTGCGCGACATCGGTCATCCCGACCGTCACAAGCTCGCCGTCCCGGCGGGCCCACACGTGCTTTTCCACCACGTAGTACAAGTCCTCGGGAATATTGCAGTTGTTGACAACGGTCATCGCTCCATCTCCCGTCGGTCGTCGACCTTGTTCTGCTCGTCGGCGGCGTGCCGGTCCGCCACCTGATCATGCTCGGCTATGAGGTGATGAATCAGCCTGTCAAAGGCGACCATCCTGATCTCGGTTCCGAATTCGACAAGAAACTCGGGGTCGCCCGTACCCTTGCGCACAGTCTGCTCGTGCCGGGCCCCGCACTGCGGGCAAGTGGTCGCGTAGAAGGTCCTGCCGTCGCGCGTGCCCGTGCCGACACGGTCACCGTGCCGCTCGCACAGGTGTGCCTGGAGCGCCCGTGGTCCCGCCGTCGTGTCGCACCAGGGGCAGTTCACCGCCCGTGCCGATCTGTCCGGGGCGCCTCGGTCACAACCTCGACGACTACGAGTCCGGCCATCACACGGTCAGCTCTTCGCGCTTTCCGGGCTCGGTCGGCCTGGTCATCGCCTCATCGATCAAGACGGTGATGTCCCGGACGCTGAGTCGGTCGTCGGCTCGCGTTGTCTTGACGGCGTCGGAGAACATGGTGACATCCTTGGGGCACGCGACCACGAACTGTCCCACGTCCAACCGGAGCGCCTCGGCGATGCGGCTCTCGCTCGGCCGCTCGGCGAGGAGGCTGTCGTCCATCCAGATCCGGCCTCCACCCGCACCGCAGCAGAACGTGTCGGCCCCGTTGCGAGGCATCTCGACCAGCTCGCAGCCGAGCGCCCGCACGATCCGCCGGGGCGCGTCGAGCACGCCGTTGTACCGGGCCAGATAGCACGGGTCGTGGTAGGTGACCCGGTAGCCCAGAGGGCGGACGCTGATCTGACCGCTCTCCAACAACTGAGCCAGCAGTTCGGTGTAGTGCCAGACCTTGTACCTCGCGCCCAGCCGTGGGTACTCGTTGCTGAGGGCGTTGAGCGTGTGCGGGTCGGTAGTGAAGATCTCCTCGAACTGTGCCCCTTGCAATGCCTCGATATTGTGCTCGGCGAGCATCTCGAACAGGCCTTCCTCGCCGGCCCGGCGCACGTCGTTGCCCGAGTTGTGCTCAGACTCGTACAACAGGCCGAAGTCCACGCCGGCGTCGTGAAGAATCCTGGCGAGAACCCGTGAATTCTCCTGCAACCGCTCGTCGAAACTGGCGAAGTCACCGACGAACCACAGGTACTTCACGGGCTGTTTGCGGGCGTCGGGGATCTCGAAATCCAGCTCGCGGGTCCATCGCGCCCGCATCCGGGCCGACTTCCCGAAGGAGTTGCCTTGGGTTGCCAGGTTCTGAAGTGCGCTTTGGAGGGTCGCGTCAATGGTCCCCTCGTCCACCAGGCTCCGCCGTAGCTGGACGATGGTGGGCACATGCTCTATGCCCACAGGGCAGACGTCCACGCAGTGCATGCACGTCGTGCAGGACCACAGCGTGGCGGCGTCGATCACGTCGCCCGCGATCTTGACCCCCTCACTTTTCGCGAGCGGTCCGGTGCGGTCGGGCCTCTGCTCGCGGTCCAACAGCGTGAACCCCCCGGTGGCGGTGTCCACCCATTGGCGCAGGTCGAGGATCAGGTCGCGGGGCGAAAGCGGAGCCCCGCCAGCGCGCGCCGGGCATACCTCGTGACAGCGGCCACACTTGGTACAGGCGTCGAAGTCGAGCAGCTCCTTCCAGGTGAAGTCCGAGATCTCCTGATAGCCGGCATGGCCGGCCGCGGGAGCAGGCAGGCTGAGCGTCGTCGAGCGGTCGCTTGCGAGCACGTTCACCGCGTCGGCAAGCATGTGCATCGCCTTGGAGTAAGGGATGTAGGCGACAAAGCACAGTGCTAACGCCGCGTGCACCCACCACAGCGTGGTGTGGGCGGTGACCGCCTGATCCGACGTCATGCCAAGGCCGGACAGGAGCTCAGCCACGGTCCGCCCGAAGGGGCTGAACACCGTGAACCACGGCATGTGCTGGCCAAGGATCCGCAGGCCGGTGAGCAGATAGGCAGTGAGGAGGATGGCGATGAGCAGCCCTAAAAAGAGCCAGTCGCCTTCCACAAGGCGCTTGCGCGAGTAGCCGCCGACGGGCACGGCCGCCCGCCCGTAGCCGAGACGCCACGGCCTGCGCACGCCCCTGCGCACGGCCATGTAGATCAGGGCGACGAGGAACGCGAACCCCATGGTGTCGACCACAAAGGTGAAGACGATGAAGAAAGTGCCGTGGAAGAAGCTGTCCTCGTGTCCGACGATCAACTCCGAGACCTTCCGGACGATGTCGGTGTCAATCGTGAGGATGACCGTCGCCAGGAAGGCAGCGACGAATCCCCAGAAGATGAAGAAATGCGCGATGCCCGTCGTGAGGTTGCTCTTGGCTACTGACGAGCCGCTTGTGAGAGTGCGCAGGCGGCTGGCCAGCGCAGACTTGATGATGGGCCAACGCTCAGCCGCGCGCCCCATCCGGTACTTGCGCACCCGGAGCCAGACCCCCCAGGCGAACAGGACCGTCGAGATGGCGGCCGCCGCGTAGAAGATCGCCTTGCCGGCCGGACCGATACCCTCGAAAACAGGCCTGGACACCGCCGCGGCCATCAGGTCGAGCCCGGTCATGGTCAGCCGCGGATCTTGTCCACGAGCTCCGGGACGAGATCGAACAGATCGACGGTCGTGCCGAAATGGGCGGCGCCGAAGATCGGTGCTCCCGCGTCGGTGTTGCACGCAATGATCAGCTCGGCGTTCCGCATGCCTTCCAGATGTTCCGGAGCTCCTGAGATGCCGAGGGCAAGGTAAACCCTGGGCTTTACCTTCAGACCGGACTGGCCGACTTGGCGAGTCTTCGGCAACCATCCAGCGTCGACAACCGGCCGCGAGGCCGAGAGCGGGACGCCGAGCGCATCGGCAAGCTCCAGCACGATCTCCATGTTGTCCTGCGACTCGATACCACGGCCCACCGACACGAGCATGTCCGCCGCGCTGATGTCGATGTCTCCGGGGTCGGGCTCGAGCACCTGGCGAAGCGACATCCGTAGCGAGTCGAGCCCGGCCGGTGGAACGAGGTCGATGACCTCCGGGGTACCACCGAGCTGGGCCGCCGAGGCGCTCAAAGCACCGCCCAGCACGGTGACGATCCCGCGCTCGCCCTTAAGCTCGACCTCGGCGAGCACCTTCCCACCGAGAATCTTCGCGGTGGCGGTCACCGCACGACCGTCGACGTCCAGTGCACTCACGTAGGCAACCAGCGGCGCGTCCCAGCGCGCCGAGAGCGACGAGCCGAGGTCCAAGCCGATTGTCGCGTTGGACATCATCAGCAGCCTCGGGGGCCGTTGCACCAGCACCTCGAGCAGTGCTCGCTCGTAGGCCTCCGGCAGGTACTCGATCAGGCCCGGATGCTCCATGCAGACCACGATGTCGGCACCGCTCAGTTGGCCAGCCAGCTCGCGCGAGCCGAGCAGGATCACCTCGGTCTTGCAACCCATCGCGGATGCCAGCTCGCGCGCCTTGCCGATCAGTTCGAAGGTCCCCTCGGAGACCTGTTTGCCAGTGTGCTCGGCGAGCACCATCACATTGCCGCTCACTTCGTCATTCACCCTTTCACCAAGCCACGGGCGCGGAGCAAGCCAAGGATCTGGTCCGCCACCTCGCCGGCGCTTCCCGCCAGCATCTCGGCATGACCGGTCTCCTCCGGCCGGTGCATCCGGCGCACGATCAAGGTGCTCCGGGCCGGCGGCAGCGTCACCGTCACCTCTCGGAGGCCACCGGCCTGCATCGCCTGCCTGATCCGGGTGATGGGGGCATAGCGCGGCGCCTGCCGCGCGGACTGGACCCCGATCACCGCGGGCAGCTGCACCTGCAGCTCGTGCGAGATGCCTGCGGCGAACTCCTGGCGGACCGTGACCGAGCCGGCGGCCTCCTCGACGCTGACCGCGACCGACACGTGTGGCAGGTCGAGCAGGACAGCGAGCGCAGAAGGCAGCTGCCCGTCGAGGTCGTCGGCGGCCTGCACGCCTGTCATGACCAGGTCGGCAGGCTGGGCGGCAAGATAGCCGGCCAGCACCGCGGCGCGATCGGCCGTGCGAAGCCCGGCCGATCCGGACGACCCGGCCGCACTCGAGTATGTGATCTTCACCGCCGCGTCCGCGCCCTTTGCCAGCGCGGTGTAAAGGACCTGATCGATCTCAGGGTCGTCGGCCAGGCCCACAGCGACGACCTCTGCGCCACTCGAGTCTTTGAGTAAGAGGGCCTCTTCCAGGGCTTGGGCGTCCCATTCGCTCAGCACGAATGTCAGGTACTCGCGGTCGATTCCGGTCTCGTCCGCGGTCAGCTCGATCTCCTCGACGAGGTCGGGCACGGCCCTCATCGGCACTACGATTCGCACTTCAGGTCACCTCTCTCAGCCTTCACTTGACGATGTCGTCCAGGAGCAACTGCTCTCGGATCTCCTCGAGATCGCTCGCCGCCGGCGCGAAGGGGTAGTCACGGAACACCTCTGCAGGCCGGTAGGAACCATAGGGCCGGGTGCATCCGGGCTCACCATCACCGCCCGGACAACCGTTGGTCGTGAATGCCGTGCCCTTCGCCACGACTTCCTCGATCGCCGCACGGCTCGCCCGCACGCTGGCAAGACCACCATCGCAATCGAAACCGAACCGCTCGAGTGCGTAGCCTGCGTCCTCGATGAGGTACCTCGCAAGCTGTACCCTGCGCCAGCGCCGGAGCGAGGGTTGAGGTTGGGCGGCCATCCGCGAATCAGGCTCCGGGTTGAAGCAGAACAGGTAGGAGAAGACCTGGCGATCCGCCAACGCGGCAAACAGGGAGACGAGGTCCTGATCGGTCTCGCCCAGCCCGACCAAAGTGTGCACGTTGACTTTCCACGGCCCGAATATCTCGCGGGCGTCGGTGACGATCTCCCAGTACTTCTGCCACTTCAGCCCGCCCGCCGGAACCTCCGTACGCAGTGTCGCGAACAGCTCCTCGGTCACGGCGTCGAGCCCGATCCCGATCATGTCGACACCGATCGACTTGAGGTGCTCCAGCCGCTCGCGTCGCAGCGTCGGCGGCGCGACGAGGACGGAGATCGGCGTACGAACTCGCTCGGTGATCCTCTGCGTCAGGTCGCAGGTATCGCGGTACGCGCGACCGTGGGTGACCATGGAGATGCAGAGACGGGTCAGGCGCGGCTCAAACGCGGCCATCCGCTCCACGAGATCGTCGGTGCGCACGAGCGGCCACTCGACCCTGATGAAGGACTTTTCCTCATAGCTGCCCGGGCGTGTACGGGCCAGCCCGCAGTAGCCGCAGTCCGACCGGCAGCCTTGGTCGTAGCTGAGCAACACGTTGATGCCGCCGAACGCGAAGTCACGACTGAATCGACCTGACCGCATCCGCAGCGCGATCGCACTCGCCATCGAGATACGCAGGTACTCGGGGCTGGTCTGAGCCGCGAGGTCTCCGGCGGGCGAGAGTGAAAGCTGCGGGGCCGCCATGTCGTCTCGTTTCAGCTCGGCTCGGAGACGGGCCGTTGACCCTCGACTCCGGCAGGCTCAACCTGGGCACGCCGGAGCGCATCGCACCCGGCCTCCCGCACGGCGGCGACGATCCGTTCGGCCGGAACGCCGAGCGCTTCGGCGACCTTCGAGTCGGC
This sequence comes from Acidimicrobiaceae bacterium, assembly GCA_003140595.1. GTDB lineage: Bacteria > Actinomycetota > Acidimicrobiia > Acidimicrobiales > Bog-793 > Fen-455. The sequence continues at coordinate 15,774 of PLKG01000116.1, forward strand.
GACAACGGCGGCGATCACTTCTTCGTCCAAGCGCCGCCAGCGCAGGCCCGCCTCCATTGCCACAACCGCTGGCGGCAGCACGTTGTAGTCCCCTGCCATCACCGCACTCTTCACGAGGTCGCCACTGGTCGTGAGATAGATCCGGGCCAGTCCTGCCGGCGTCTTGATCACAGCCGATCCGCCTGCGTCCCCCGCGACGTTCCGCTCGCTCAGCCACGACTGCGACCTGTACCGCTCGGTGGCCAGCCAATCTGCGCGCTCCAGCTCGCTCTCATCAGGGACACCCGGCTCCATGACCACCCCGAACGCAGCCGCGAATCCGCTGGCGATCGCGGGCCGCAGCGTCGCGGCGTCGTGACTCCGGCCGGTCTCGGCCGTGACCGTCGTCAAGCGCTCCGCGACGGCGGCTGCGGCCCGATCAGCCAGCTTCGCGGCAGGTATCTGCAGCACTTGGAGCATGAACTCGACATCGAGGTCACCGAGCACGCTCGCATGGAAGAGCATGGCGTCTCTAGGGTCGACATAAAGCCCGAGGCCCGCGATCTTTCGGCCGCCGACCTCCAGGTCGTTCTTGCCATGGAAGCTCGCGACGATGCCCAGCCGAGCCAAGCCGGCGGCGAGCGCGGCCGAGAAGTTCTCGATGATCTCCCGCGGCCGTTGGCCGGCCGGTGCCCGATCCACGTAGGCGATGCCCAGCTGGCCCGATCCCATGACGATCGCCCCGCCGCCGGTGAGCCTGCGGCTGACCTCGGTACCGGTGCGGCGGCAGGCGGCCAGGTCGACCTCGGCCGCCAGGCTCTGGTACCGGCCGACCAGGGCGCAATGGTTGCGATAGCTGTAGAGCCGCAACGTCGGCGGGCGGTCGGGTTCGCCCCGCGCGTACCGGCCCATCAGCGCCTCATCCAGCGCGAGTCCCTCGGCGGCTCCGGCACCGTCGTCGGCCAGCAGCCGCCACGCCGCGCTCACCTTGCCACCTGAACCTTCGCCAAACCGATCTCCTGTGCCTCTTGCCAGGTCAGCGAGCAGCAGTACTCGAACAGCCTTGGCCTGAGCCCTCGCGACCTCGCGTACTCGATGGCGCCGTCCGCGGGGTAGGCGATGCCGTTAAGACCGAGGTCGATCGCAGCCTCGTCGAGCTCGCGCTTGACCGCGCCGAGCGGACGGGCACAGCCCAGATTGATGGTCGTCGCCGGCGCGGCCAAACGGGCCGCGGCGAAAAAGTCGGCCACCTGATCGGCCCTGGGCGGCGGGACATGCGCCATCGGGGTACCCGCCAGCGGCACGAGCACAACAAGCACGAGAGTCGAGACCGAGTAGCCGGTGATCATCTCGAGAGCACGGTGCTCGCCGAGGAAACGTCCATAGTGCAGTCCGAGCACGATGTGCGGGATGATCCTCAGACCGCGGTCGGAGAGCAGCCGCAGGGAGCGGTCCACGTCCTCGACGGTCAGGTTCAGGTGGTACACGTCGCGCAGGGTCTCGTCGGCGCCGATTATGTCGAGCATCACCCCGTCGGCTCCGGATGCGGCCAGCCCGGCCGCGAGCTCGGGCGAGACGAGCCCGCAGTGCACGACGACCTTCATCCCGAGTTCGGAGCGGATCCGCCCGATGTGGGCCAGATGAGCCAGCAACGGCACCCCACCGGTGCGAGTGGAGCCGCCGGACACGAGTAGTCCCTCGCTGCCCTGCTCGCGGAGCCGTGCCGCCAAACTGAACAGATCCTGGCCGGCCCCGACCGACATCATGCTGTCGAGCATCTTGGTCTGGCAGTGGTCGCACGACAGCGCACAGGCCGAGCCTGTAACTGACACGGGCAGGAACCGACGGGGGTTGGACGGGACCCACTCGGAGGTCTGCCAACGCTTGAGGCCGGGTGCGTAGAAGTCCATCACGTCAGGGAAATTCGCCCGCCGCACCTCTGGCGGACTCAGTGACGCTTCGGCTGTCGTCATTGCGCGATCACACCCATGCGCCTGTAATCGGCGAGCTTGGCCGTGAACCAGGTGGTGATCTCGGCCGCGTTCTCCAGCAGCCCTTGCAGCTCGCCGGTGGCGTCGCTCAGGCTGGCCTCGATCAACCATCCGGATCCGTAGGGGTCCCGCTCGGTGAGCCCCGCGTCTACGGCCGCGGCGTCATTGACGGCCAACACGGTTCCGGAGACCGGGCTGACCAGAGGGCCGACAAACTTGGCGGCCTCGAGCTGGCCGAACGGCCGCCCCGCGGTTAGCTCGGACCCGACCGGGTCGAAAGACAGCTGGGCCAGGGTTCCGCTGGTCTCGATACCGAGGGGGTCCATGCCGATCCGCACCCGGTCGGGCTCGGTCAAGAGAACCCACATGTGCGTCTCGGCGTGGTAGCGGCGGTCGAGCGCCAACGCAAAGCCGGACACGATGACCAACTCAGTTCGTTCCATCAGAGCCTCCCGGCCTCGGCTGTGACGAAGGCCGCAGCCAGGCGCCGCCCCGGCTCACCGAAGCCGCCAAGGACCTGAGCAACTGAATGCAGCGGGATCCCGCGAATAGCCCGTTCGGCTTCGCGCGTTGACCCGTTCAGTCCGCCGACTCGCAGCCGCACCTGCTCGACCGAGCCGCGCACGATGCTCGCGGCTACCTCTGCGCCGTCGCGCTTGGCTGCGAAGGTCCACACCCCCGCCCGCACCTTGACCTGGCGAGCCCGCGGCTCAGCGCCGGCACGCGGGGCGGGTCGATCAGGCCCGGCCAGCCAGGCGGCGCTCTCGAACTTCTCGTCCAGTTCTTCGACTGCGGTTCGCTCGAGCCCCGTCAACTCCCCCGCCGCCGCCACAAGCCCGAGCGCCGCCGCGTAGGAACTGATCATGGCGGCCTGGAAACGGGCCGGATCGACCGGCGTCGCGGCCACGAAGCGACGCATCAACGCAAGGGTCTGACCACGCTGCGCGGGGTCGGCTATCGCGAGCACACGTGCCGCCCGATCGTGGTCGAAGGTCTCGATGAGGTTGCCGCAGAGCACAACGGCGTCGTCAATCTGGCCGGCCCCGTGCCCGCAGATCTTGCGGTCACCGACGCAGATCTCGAGCTCGTCGTCCAAGCTGGCCGGCACTCCGACCGTGCGGAACGCTGTCACCGCAGGCTCGAGCAACATTCGCAAAGCCTGCCGCCTGGCCGCCGGCACAGCCCGCGCTGCCAGGCAGATCTGGAAGAAGAGCTGGCCCTTGTCAAGATAGACCGGACCACCTCCGACCATCCGGCGCAAGACGGGCAGGGCGTTCTGCCGGCAGTAATCCTGGTCGACCTCGTCGATCCCGCGGTGGTAGCCGATGCAGACGTACGGGGTGACAGGCCGGGTGAACGAGAGCGTCGCGGCCTCGCCCGCTGATACCCCGTAGGCGATCCCGTGCCACAGTGTCTGTGAACGCAGCGGCGAGTTTTCGCCGAAGTCGATCACACGCAGCGTCTCAACCACCGGCGGTCCCGATCCGCGTCGCCTCGTCGATCAGTTCGATGATGTCGCAGACCCGGAGGTCATCGTGACCTGTCGACTTTGCAGCATCGCTGAACCTGGGAACCTCATAGGGACAGCACACCACGAGCACGTCCGCGCCGGTCCCAGCAGCCTCACGGACCCTGCGCTCGGCCAGCCGCTCGGAGGTGTAGTCGCTCGTGAAACCGTCCAGCCACATGCCTCCACCGCCGCCGCCGCAGCAATAGGCGTTCTCCCGGCATCGGCCCATCTCGACCAACTCCACCCCGGGGATCGCCCCTATCAGGGTCCGCGGCGCGTCATACTCCCCGTTCTGGCGGCCGAGGTAGCACGGATCGTGAAAGGTCACCCGCAGGTTCAGCTCCCTGGCCCATTCGATCCCGCTGATCAACGGCGCGAGCAGCTGGGTGTAGTGCTGCGCTTCGAAGCTTTGCCCGCGTTGCGGATACTCCTTCACAAGGGCATTGAAGGCGTGCGGGTCAGGCGTCACGATCCGTCGGAACTCGTATTTCGCCAGGGTCGCGGTGACTTGCTCGAAAAGCGAGTCGAACAGGCCCCTCTCTCCGGCGAGCCTTTGCGAGTCGCCGAGCGTCTTCTCCTCGGGACCGAGGATCGCCCAGTCAATTCCAAGAGCGTTGGCCACCCGGGCGAAAGCCCGGGCGGCGTCCTGCCCACGAGGGTGGAAGCTCCAGTAGTCCTCCACATAGAAGAGCACGTCGACCGGCGCCGGGTCGCGCGCCAGGATTCGCACAGGAACCCCGGCGCTCTCTGCCCACTGCGCCCGGCGACGCTGGCTCTGGCCCAGGGCGTTGCCGAGCCGGAAGGTCTTCTCGAAGACGTCCTGCAGCTCGGCCGGTACGGCCGAGCTGCTCAGTGCGGCCTCGCGGACGGCCGGCATTATCGCGATCATGTCGACCCGCTTCGGACAGACCCGTAGGCAGTTCCCGCACGTGGTGCAGAGCCACAGGTCCGCGACGGCGAACAGGTCGGTGCCGGTCTGGACATTGCGGTGGATCTTGCGCGGGCCGTACTCGCCCACCATGTCAACCGGGCAGACCGGAGTGCACTTCCCGCAGCCGTAGCACCACTCGAGGGACTCGCCGCCGGGAAGCCTCGAGATCGCGGCGAACCCCTCCGGGCCGTAGTCGGTAAGGACCCGGGGCTCGAACATCCGGTTCCACATTGGCGGCAGGTCGACCTCGCGCCCAGAGATGGTGGAGGCAACCCTGGCGTGCTCCTTCTCCACCGCGACGGGCGGTACCTTGCGGCCACCGATAGGCATGGTCCTAGCCCTCCAAGTGATAGACGCCGAGGAGGCGACGGACGAGATGGGGCAGCGTTGGGACGACCTGGTTGAACTCACGGGTCAACCGCATCTGCAGGACCGTGTACATGTAGACGCCGTAGACCGCGGCGAGCAAGACGTCCGCGCCGAACAAGCCGGGACCGGCCGCGGTGAAGCCGGCCGCTGTGCCGGTCTCGTTTACGAAGGCGATCGCCTGGCCGACATTCGAGTAGACCACCCCCCTCGAGGCTCCCGAGCCCAGTTCAGAGTCATCGCTGGTCAAAAGCGCCAGCGCACCGGTCCGGGCCTGCGGATCCCAGATCCACCTCGTCCACAGCCAATACCGGTCGGGCGAGGTGAAATGGAGCAATTCGGCGGGGAGATCGAATGCAGACCCGGCGAGGCCCTTCACCCCGTCACAGACGGAAAGACAGGCGTCGAAATGGTCGAACCGGTCCGCGACGGGGTCGCCGTCGTCGAGGAGTCCCGCGATGGCAGTTGCGAGTGGTCGTGGACCGATCAGGTCCAGGATCTGGTCAGCACGCCGCCGGGCCGCGAAGACCCATCGCAGCACTTGTCTCAGGATCGCCCGGTCCCAGGATGCCGGCTCGCCGGACAATAGGTCCCGAAGCGCGGCGGACTTGCGATCAAGGTCTGCCGCGATGCCCCGCAGCTCGGACTCGCTGACCCGGTCCAGGATTTCGCGCTGGAACTCCAGCGCGCTCGGCGTGTCGACGACAGGACCAGGCATCAGCTTCGCCCCAACTCAGTTCGCCGCGGCGGCCGAAAGCGACCGCAGGTAGCCGACAGCCCGAACGGCCGCGCTGGCCGCCGAGGAGACGGTGTCCTCGAGATCGGCCGGTCCGAAGGCCGCACCGCAGACGAAGATCGCTTCCCGGTCGGTGCCAACCGGGTCGAGCGGCCCGCATACGGCCTCGATGAAGCCGTACTTGTCCTGCTTGACCCCGAGCAGCTTCGCGACCTCGCGAGTTCCTCGTGAAGGTTCCATTCCCACCGACAGCACGACGAGGTCCATCGGCACCTCCATCGGCCGTCCCATCGTCGTATCCTCGCCGCGGACCAGGAGGCGGTCGCCACGGGGCAGGATCTCGGTGATGAGGCCCTTGACGTACTGGACATGGTGCTGTTCCTGGGCCGGCCAGTAGATCTCGTTCTCCCAGAAACCGTACATGCGCATGTCGATGTAGAAGATGAACACCTTCGAGTCCGGCAACAGTTGACGGATCTCGATCGCCTCTTTCGAGGCCACGGCACAGCACACCTTCGAGCAGTACTCGTTGCCGATCTGACGGTCGCGGCTGCCCACACACTGGATGAAACAGACCCGCTCCGGCGCCTGCCCGTTGGAAGGACGAATCACACTGTGCGCGGACAGCATCGCCTCGAGGTCGGCCTGGGTTATGACGTCGGGAAACTCGAAGTACCCGTACATCTGGGTCGCCCGACCGGGGTCGAAGTGGCTGAAACCGGTGGCGATGATGATGGCGCCGCACTCGACCGTCTGTGTCTCGGCCCCCTTTGAGCCGCGAAGTGTCAGGACGAACGCGCCGGGCCCACCCGCCAGCGCGCTGAGCTCGGCGCCGAGCTTGACCTCGACCTTCGGATGGGCAGTGACGGCCTCGATCATCTGTTGGATCTGTGGCTGGGCAGGTTCACCGTGCGGAGTCAGGCCGGCGTAGTTCTCTGCGACCGGAGTACCGCCGAGGAAATCACGTTGCTCGATCAGCAGCACTTCGCCGCCGATCTCCGCAACGCTCCGCGCGGCGCACAGCCCTCCCGGGCCCCCGCCGATAACAGCAACCTTGTCCGAGGACATTGACCACCTCAAGTTTCGTGTTCGTGCCTGGCGGGCGCGAACTTCCTGTCACGCATCGACGTCATCCCAGTCGAGATAACGCTTCTCGCCGTTCTCGAGCCGACGCAGATCGCTCTGGAACTCGGCCCACGCCTTCTCCCAGTCGATGCCCAGCTTCTCGAGCAGCGGCCTGTAGTCGGCCGAGTGCCAGTGCAACTGGCACACCCGGTAAGGATGTGCTCCCATCGCCAGTGCAGCGAACTGCGCCTCACTGAGCACCGCGAGCCCGACGTTGCGTCCGTGCGCCTGTGCCGCAAACTGGCTCTTGTCCAGAGTCGTGACGCAGCCCGTGTCATGAGTCAGCACGACGTCGGGGTTCGCCTCCTCCTTCATCACCTCGATCTTGCGAAGCGTTGCGAATGATCGAGTGAAGTCCCGCTGCACCAAGATGTGCCGGAAGCCGAAGCCGCAGCAGTCGAACCAGGTCGAGTAGTTGCGCACCTCTGCGCCGAGCGCCTCGGCGATGCCGGTCACCACGGCGGTGCGCTGGCCACCGTAGATGTCCGGGTCGTAGATCGCGTCGCCTTCGACGAGCTTGTAGTAGTGGCACGCCGGGTGGACGGTCACCACGATTCCGGACATGTCACGGACCTGCTTGGCCGCAATCTCATGGCGTAGCGCATGGAACCACTCGGAGTAGTGCACGATCTCCTCCGGCAGCACGAGAGGCTTGCCCAGCTTGGCCATGATGTCGCGGACCTGCGCCCGGAGCTCCGGATGGCGGATGAGCTCCTCCCTCACCTCTTTGTAGTGACCGTAGGAAGTTCCGCAATGGATCAGCGGGAAGTAGCCGCTCTCGTACGCGGCGGCGAAATTGCGGACGGCGACGGCTGCTTGGGCGGCCGAGTTGGAGGTCGCGCTCGCGTAGTAGTTCCACGCCGTGCAGGACGTCTGGTCCGACGGATCGTGGTAGTCGTAGCCGAGCTTGCGCATCACCCAGAAGATCGAAGTCGAGTAGCCAGGGATGTGGCCGCACTGTCCACACGACTTGTGGTGCCACAGATGGGCTTTTTGGATGCGCTTTTCCCGCCCGTACTTGGTCGAGACGGTGACTGCTTCCCGGTCGATCTTCTGCACGATCAGCTCGCCTTGGCGTTCCAGCTCGAGCAGCTCGGCGCGGGGATCGTCAGAGGACCTCCGATCGGTCACCGGCTCCAGAGTCGCCTTTTGGCGCCTGAGCGCCTCGATCGGAATGGTCATGGTTGGATGCCTTCTTCCTCGAGGCGTTCTTCCATCAGCTCCAGCAGGATCGAGTGCAGGCCCCGATCGACTTCCGCGATCATGTCCAACGCGCCCGTCTCGAGCCATATGAGGTAAAGCTCGACCAGCGTCTTGTCGGCCACCGACCACCCGGACGAGGTCGTGTGCATCGTCTCGGCAGGCAGTGCCCGCCGCCACAAGTCCAGGTTGTCCGCGACGTCCGCCGTCTCGGGTCCCCAGTCGGGGAACGCGTCCGCCCGCAGCATGTCAGGCGAGACCTGAGTGCCGGTGGACATGATCTTGTAGATGATCCGGGAATAGCCGACGAGAGCTTGTTTCGCCGATGCGAGCCCGTTGTTGACGGCTACCTCGCGCATGATCGTGATGATTCCGCCTGGATTGTTGCCGCGCGGGCAGCGCAGGCAGGAGAAACACTGGGAGCACTCCCAGATGTCCTCCTGCATCTGCTGGTAGACGAGGTCCACGTCCTCGCGCGCGGCCGCCTGCGCGACGCGACGCGGGCTGAAGTCGTAGAACTTCGCGGACGGGCAGGCGGCGACACAGATGCCGCACTCGTAGCAGCCATACAGGTAGTCGCCGAACCGGAAGTCAGCCTTGACCTGCTCGAACAGGCGAACCTTCTCGTCGTGGGGAACCTCGGCGTAGCCGGCCACATCTGGAGCCTTGAAATAGACGTCCGTCTCGGCGCGCGGGGCGGAGGTCTGGATCATCGAGATGCCTAGAAGCTGATTACGGCGTCGGCGGAGACGGCGAGGTTGTTGAAGGCGGCGCCACCGATCATCTCGACCCCGTCGATCAGGTCCTCGAGGCGCAAGTCGTTGAGGTCCAGCGATGGCTGGCAGACCAGCAGCCGGACACCGAGGTCGGTTGCCTGTTCGATGAAGTAGCGCAATGGCTGACCTTGGTCGCCCTTCGGCCCGATCTTGTCCACGACATCCTTGCGCAACAGGGTAGGTCCGTACATCGTGAAATAGATCATGACCTCGAACTCCATGGCTGCCGCAGAAGCCGCAAGAAAGAACGGCGTCGCGCTTCGACCCGGCTCGGCTACGCCGTGGGTCTGCACATAGAGGACCTTGGTCTCAGAGTCGTCGGCCCACACAGCTGGCCTCTGTCACTTCATCCTGCGGATCAGGATGTGGAAGGCGTCAGCCCGCTTGTCGATGCCGAGCAGATCGTTGCCGGTGCGGCTGGTCCACGCTCGCATGTCCGGCTCGACGCCTGGGTCTGTTGCGATCAGTTCGAGAACCTGCCCCTGAGCGAGGGTCTTGATCGCCTGTGCGGTCTTGACGACGGGCAACGGACAGGCCAGCCCCGTGCAGTCGACGACCAAGTCTGCGCCTGCAGCTGGGAATTCGGACAAAACATCCCCCTTTTGGGACTATTCGGGCGCGTTCCAGTTTAGGTGGCGTCGTGCCTGTGGCGGATGTTCTCTATATTATACATCGCATCAGGGGAAATGCCATCGCCGCAATTTGCCTGTCGAATACGCCCCCCGGTGACACGACACGAGCCTCAGGTGGAATCTCCGCCCACAATGGTGACCGACGGCCGGTGGCGCCATGGGTGACGCCCCGCGCGTCGGAGAATAGGCCCATAAACATGGGCTATCCCGTGAAGTTCTTAATCTCGGCCACAACGGCCGGCTCGTCCTGTGTGATTGCTCCGTAGCCCGCGCCCGCAAGTACGAGCAGCGTCGGGTGCAGCAATTGGACAGCCAGCAGATTCGCGTTCGCGCGCGGAAACACCACGTCGTCGGCGCCCGAGATGACAAGTGCGGGAATAGTGACCTTTGAGAGGCCCGCCGCAAGGTCTGACTTCTGCCAGACCACCGCCTGGAGCGCGGCCTCCGCCTTGACGGCTGCCAACGTCAGCCAGTCTGTCGTCCCCGCGAACACGCTGGCCTGCCACAGGATCCGCTCCTTAAGTCCCGCCGCCGTCGGTGGGAAGAGGAGCGCCGACAGATCAAGCGGCGTGGCACCCGGCATGGCAAGGAGCCTCACCACCCTCGGCGCCGGCTGCGGTGTACCGGCCCCGCCGACCGAAGTGTCGACGAGAACGAGCGACGACGCGATCCCCGGATGGCGCTCCGCGAGCGACATGGCGATCTGGCCGCCGAGACCCCAGCCAAGCACCGTCGGATCGGACAGCCCGAGGGTGAGGACAAGTCCAGCGGTCATGTCCGCCAGCCACCCAAGCGAGAGGGGCGCCGTCGCAGGTCCCGAGTACCCCGCTCCGGGGAGGTCGAACACGGTCACGGTGTAGTGACTGGACAGATCCGAAAGCAACGCCGGATCCCACCACGACAAGGCTCCGTCCTGCCCGGGCACGAGGAGAATATCCGGACCGCTCCCGAATCTCTCGTAAGCGATCGGAACCATCCTCGACCAGGCAGCGCCGCCTTGCGAGACGGCGGGAAGGACGAGGTCACCGGGTGACAACGGAGCCACCCGGGCCCGAAAGATCGCGGTACCTGGGATCGGGACCGGGAGCGTCGTGGTCGTCGTAGTCAACGTGGTGGTTGTCGTCGTGCTTGTAGTGGTTGTAACGACAGTCGAGGTCGTGGCGTGGCCGGTTTCGCTCGAACTGCAACCTGCGAGCAGCACGACAAGTGCGGACACCGTCGTCGCTGCAAGCCGCTCAAAGCCGCGCCGACGATCGCGCGCGAGTCCTGTCGGACCGCGCGCGATCTTCGGGAACATCAAGCGGAGTGCCTCGAGGGCCGGTCCGGAGCGGTCCCGACCTTGTCCGAGTGAATGTGAGCGCTCAGCGGGAGTTCGGTGACGTCCTTCCAGACAATCCTTGCCAATCTCTTCGCAGACACGTAGTCGTTCTCCACGTACCACCGCGCAGAGCGGAGGATCGCTTCGATGGCAGGCCGGGAACTGTATCCGAGCTCTCTGCGGGCCCTGACGTCGCTGAAGATCATGCGGGTGGCGGCCATCCGGGCACCCTCGAGAGGAACGGTGGGCTCCCGGTGCAGCAGGCGCCCTTCGACGAATTCCGAAGCGTACGCAGCGGCGAAGGCCACCTGACGGGGAACCCGTATCGTCGCCCGGGGCAGGCCCGTGCCAGCAGCAAGGACGTCGAGGATCTGCTTGAGCTCGAGGTTCTCGCCCCCGAGCACGTAGCTGCGCCCCTGTGCACCACGCTCGGCCGCGAGCAGATGCCCGGCGGCGACGTCGTCAACATCGACCACATTCAAAGCCGTGTCGAACCAACCGGGGATGCGACCGTTCAAGAAGTCGAGCACGATCTTGCCCGTAGGCGTAGGCGCCCGGTCGAAAGGGCCCAAGGGCAAGGTGGGTTGGACAAGGACGACGGGCACGCCTTCGGCGCCTGCTCGCAGTATCTCGTGCTCGGCCACGTACTTCGACTGCTTGTAGAGGCCGAAGAGATGTCCGACCCGAGCCCAAGCGGTCTCGTCCGCGGCGTAGCCGTTCTCGGTCCCGTCCAGGCCGATCGTGCCGACAGTGCTGGTGTAGACGACCCTTTCGATCCCCTCGGCCCTGGCCGCAGCGACCACGTTCAGGCTTCCCCCGACGTTGACGTCGTAGAAGTCCGCCGCGTTGGGTGCCCAGAACCGGTACACCGCGGCGACGTGGAAGATCATGCGGCACCCGCTGGCAGCGGCGACAACCGCGGCAGGGTCCCGCAGGTCCGCCACGACATGCTCGACCGCAAGGCCCTCGAGGTTGGCGGTTGACACTCCGGGCTGGAGCAGCGCGACGACCTTCGCGCCACGTGCCAACAGTGCCCGGGTGACCGCCGAGCCGATGAAGCCGCTCGCTCCGGTGACGAGCATCCTGTCGCCTGGACTGATGGTCATCGACGGCTGCACCTTCGCGGCCTCCTTATGGGGCGAGCTCAGGACGGCTCCCTACGGAGCGCGCTCTTGGCCAGAGTTCTGCCGAATTCGAACAGAAGGGCGGAATTGCGGTGGGCGTCCTCGAGCACGTCGTCGAGCGCGTCCACGAAGTAGTCCACCTCCTCCTGGCCGGCGATCAGCGGGGGGAGCAGCTTGACGACGTTCATGTTGTCGCCGGCGACCTGGGTCAAGATCCTGTGTCGGTGGAACAGGGGTCCCACCACAAGCTGGGAGAAGAGCCCCTTGCGTGCGCCCTCCATCATCTTCCAACGCGACTTCAACCCGAAAGAGGTTGGCTCCCCGAAGACGAGGCCGATGATCAGACCCTTGCCGCGCACCTCGTGAAAGAGCTCGTACTTCTCGACGAGCGGGGCCAAGCCCTTCATGAAGGCCTCCCCTGTCACGCGCGCCCGATCGACGATGTCCTCGTCGTCGATCGTCTGCAAAGTTGCAAGCGCCGCCACCATCGCGAGCTGGTTGCGCCCAAACGTCGAAGAATGCACGACTGCGCGCTCCATCTTCGAATAGACACGGTCGAAGACTTCCGCCGAGCACATCATCGCTCCGACGGGCACATAGCCGCCCGAGAGTGCCTTCGACACCGTGATTATGTCGGGCCGCAGGCCGTAATGCTCATGGGCCCAGAGCTTCCCGGTCCTGCCAAGGCCGGTCTGCACCTCGTCGATGACAAGCAGCGTCCCGTGCTCGCGGCACAGCTCGGCGACGGCCGCCCAATACTCGTCCGAAGCGAGGTTCACGCCCTTTCCCTGGATGATCTCGAGGACCAGGGCCGCGACATCGTCACGTTGCAGCTCGCGCTCGAGAGCGCCGATATCCCCAAACGGGACCTCGTAGCAGCCCGGCAGCAGCGCGCCGAATCCCTCGCGGAACTCCTTGCCACCATTGAGCGACAGCGCTCCCAGGCTGAGGCCGTGGAACGCATGATCGGCGTAGATTATTCGGGGCCGCTTGGTCGCGTATCTCGCGAACTTGATCGCCGCCTCGATCGCCTCGGCTCCCGAGTTCGAGAAGAAACAGCGCTGGATGCCTTCATGAGTCCGCGCCACCAGTGCCTCGGCGAGCAACCCCGGCAACAGCGCCGCGTCGAGCTGAACCAGGTTCGGCAGGTCCATGTCGAGCGCCTCGTGCAACGCCTTCTTGACGACCGGATGCCCACGCCCGAGGGCGAAGACACCGAACCCGGCCAGGAAGTCGAGGTAACGATCTCCGTTGCGGTCGTAGAGGTAGGAACCCTCACCCCTCACGTAGAACCGGTCGAAGCCGAGGGTCTTCAGGACCTTCACGAGCTGGGGATTGAGATACTCGCTGTGGAGACGGAAATTCTCACCTTGGCGGGCCTCGATCAACGAGCTGAGCTCGAAGGTCATCGCTTTTCTCCTCGGCTGTTGCGTTTCGCCAAAGCGTAGTAGCGATACGCTCGGGCAATGAAAACGACCCAGGATCAGTGCCATATCGCGCCTGACGAGGTTCACGGTCGCCTCGCCGAACACATGCTCGTGGACGGCTTTCCCATCGTGTTAGATCTCGCAAAGAGCCACGGGACCAGGCTGGTGGATGCTCGGGACAGCACCGAGTATCTGGACTTCTACACATTCTTCGGCTCGGCCCCCCTCGGGATGAACCCTCCAGGTCTGTTCGACGACCCGGCGACTCGCGATGAGCTCCTCGAGGCCGCTTCGAACAAGCCCGCGAACGCCGAAGTGCCGACGGTCGCCCTCGCCGAGTTCGTCGCGACTTTCGAACGCGTGCTCGGGGACCCGGCACTGCCCCATCTGTTCCTAATTGAGGGCGGCGCACTCGCCGTCGAGAACGCCCTCAAGTGCGCTTTTGACTGGAAGTCGCGGCGCAACGAGGCGGCCGGCCGCTCACCGGAGCTCGGCAGCAAGGTCCTGCACCTGAGGCACGCCTTCCACGGCAGGAGCGGTTACACCCTCTCTTTGACCAACACAGACCCGGTCAAGACCGACCGTTACCCGAAGTTCGACTGGCCTCGGATCTCCTCTCCAGCAGTGTGCTTCCCGCTTGAGTCCCACCTGGCCGAGATCGAAGCTGCCGAGGAGCTGGCGCTCTCCGAGGCGAAGGCCGCCTTCGAGGCGCACCCGCACGACATCGCGTGTTTCATCGCCGAGCCCATTCAGTGCGAGGGGGGCGACCGCCATCTGCGCGCCGAATTCCTGCTGGCCGTGCAGGACCTCTGCCTCCGCTACGACGCCCTGTTCGTGGTCGACGAGGTGCAGACCGGAGCGGGGGCGACCGGCACGCCCTGGTGCTACCAACAGCTCGGCCTGTCTCCTGACCTAGTGGCGTTCGGCAAGAAAGTCCAACTCGGGGGCGTCATGGCCGGCCGGCGGGTGGATGAGGTCGACCAGAACGTCTTTCGCACCCCTGGACGGATCGACTCGACCTGGGGCGGCAACCTCACCGACATGGTGCGATCCCGCCGCCTGCTGCAACTCGTCGAGGAGACCAGTGCGATCGCGAACGCGGCAAATGTCGGGCAACATCTCCTCGTGAGGTTGGTCGAGCTCGAGCAGGCCTGGCCGAAGGCCGTGTCCAATGCTCGCGGGCGCGGCCTTGTCGCCGCGATCGACCTTGCGACGCGCGAGCTCCGGAGCTCGGTGATCACCGCTCTCTGGCGTGAGGAGCACGTCATCGCTTTCGGCTGCGGCGAGCGCACCCTCCGGCTCCGGCCGGCTTTGTCGATGACCGTAGACGAGGTCGACGCCGGCTGCGACGCCCTGAACCGGGTGGTCTCTCGCCTGGGCTAGCTCGGCTTGGGAGGTTTGGAAGTACCGGTATAGCTCACGTTCATCGGGCCGATCGCGTCGAGGTCCACCTCCACCAGGCACGGTTCGGCGAGCTCGAGAGCCTGCTTGACTGCCGCCGCGTATCCGCTGACCGATCGGACGCGCTCGGCCCGGATCCCGAAGGATGCCGCGAGGCCACAGAAGTCGGGGCGGCCCAGGTTCACTCCGATGAGACCCTCCTCCGACCCGTACTGGAACTCCTGGATGTTGCGGAGTATCCCGTAGCCACCGTCCACGAAGACGATGACCACGATCGGGAGCTCCTCTTGCGCGACGGTCGCGAGCTCGGTCGCCGAGAGCAGAAAACCGCCGTCGCCGACGAGGAGCACGACCGGGGCCTGGGCGCCGACTGCCGCACCAACTGCATGCGGCAGTCCGAGCCCGATCGCGAAGCTGTTCGGCATGATCGAAGTTCGGGGTCGCAGCACAGGTAGCAGGCGGTTGCCCCATGTGTAGGCGGAGATGGTCGAGTCCTTCACGACCACAACGGCGGGATCGAGGCAGCTTGCCAACGAGTCGAGGAGGCCGACCTGGGCGCCGAGCATGCTCCTCATCCGCTCGCGTCCGGACCTCGTGGCACTTGCCACGCGCTCAGCCCAGCCGGGCTCCGCGACAGGTCGCTTCGCAACGATGCGGTCTAGCTCGTCAATCAGTGCGGTCGTGGACGACTTCGCGTCGCCCACGACCGCGGCCTGAACGGGGTAGTTCCGGCCAGGCACGCTCGGGTCGATGTCGAGGTGCACAAGCCGCGCCGGTAGCTCCATAGACCAGTTCTCGGTGTTCGGGCCCTGAAAGCGCGTCCCGACCGCCACCAGCAGGTCTGCCTCTCGGCACAGGGCTCTGACGTCGGGGTCCCAGGGGAGGTTGCCGATACACAAAGGGTCACCTTCGGGAACGACCCCACGCCCATTGGGGCTCGTCAGCACTCCGGCACCGAGTCGGCGCACGAGCAGTCGCACCTCGTCGACCGCACCCGAGGCGATGACCCCGCCGCCTGCCCACACTATTGGTCGCCGCGATCGCGCGATGAGCTCGGCGGCACGGGCAACCTCGTCACCCTCGGGCCCGGGCAAAGACACCGACGGGTCCCCGAGCCGGAACGGTTCCTCCCCCGGCACCAGGGACGCGTACTGGAAATCGATGGGAATCTCGACTGTCACCGGCCCGAGCGGGCACGTCATCGCCTGCGACACCGCTTGGGCGACTGTGGCACCTATCGCGTCCGCCGACGGTGGTCGGTGACTGGCCTTCGCCAGCCGCTCCATCATGCCGAGCTGGTCGGGGACTTCGTGGATGAAGCCACGGCGCTTGCCGAGGAATCGACTGTCGACCTGGCCGGTCAGGTGCAGGACGGACGACGACGACACCAATGCCTCGAGTTGGCCCCCCATTGCATTCGCTGCCCCCGGACCTGTCGAGGTCAAGCAAACTCCGAGCCGGCCGGTCGTCCGCGCGAACCCGTCGGCCGCGCCAACAGCGCCCTGCTCGTGGCGGACGCTGACCGCGCGGATCCGGCCGTCACGCCTGATCGCGTCGTAGATCGGGAGATTATGGACACTTGGGATACCGAAGATGACCTCGACGCCCGACCGTGCGAGTACGTCTACGACCACGTCACCACCTGTCCGCTCAGTCATCTCGTACCTGTCCTCGTGCTCACGGTGGGAGGGATCACCGATCGGCAATACACCCCCCAGGTAGCCTCACTTCGATGGATGATCCCTCCCGGGCTCCCGACTTCAGTTTCGTCCACGCGGCAGACCTGCATCTTGATACGCCTTTCAAGGGCATCGGTTCGACAGCTCCACACGTCGCCCGACAGCTTCGGGAGGCCTCGCTCGCCGCTTTCGACTCGCTCGTCGAGCTGTGTCTCGAGCGGCGAGTGGCTTTTCTCGTAGTCGCCGGCGACGTCTATGACGGGCCCGAGCGCGGTCTTCGGGCACAGCTGCGCTTTCGCGACGGCTTGGCCCGCCTGTCGGACGCGGGCATCTCGAGCTTTGTCGTACATGGCAATCACGACCCGGTCGAGACAGGGTGGTCGGCCCTTTCTGGTCCGTGGCCCGAGCTCGTCACGATCTTCGGAACTGGAACCGTCAAGGCGGTACCTGTCGAGGTCGGTGGGATTCCGGCAGCTACCGTGCAGGGCGTCAGCTTCGCTCAGCGCGGCGAGCGACAGAATTTGGCGCTGAGGTTCGCTCATCGCGCCGGGCCTGGGATCCAGGTCGGGGTTCTCCACTGCAACGTGCAAGGTGCGGCCTCCGGCTACGACGACTACAGCCCCTGCTCACTCGACGACTTGCGCGGCATCGGCCTCGATTATTGGGCACTGGGCCACGTGCACGCGCGCATGGTCCTGTCGGGCCGCAGCGGTTCTGACGAGCCGTGGGTGGTCTACCCAGGCAACCTCCAGGCCCGCAGCCCCAAGCCGAGCGAAAGAGGCATGAAAGGCGCGGTCGTCGCACACGTCCACGCAGGGCGCGTCGCAGACCTCGAGCCGGTGGGCTGCGACGTTGTTCGCTTCGGTCTCGTCGAGGTCGACATCGGCAACATCGCTGATCTCGCCGAGCTGCGGGCCCGGCTCGTCGCCGCGTCGAGGGATGGTCTCGCCTCCAGCGACGGGCGGTCACTCGTGCTCCGCGCACAGCTGGTGGGCCAGAGCGAGCTGCACCTTGACCTCCGGCGGCCGGGCACCCTGGAAGACCTGCTGGTCGCGCTCCGCGGCGACTTCGCCGAATACCAGCCGTTCTGCTGGTGGGACTCCATCGACGACCGGTCGCGTCCGACAGTTGACATCGATGCAGCTCGGGCCGGATCGGACTTCGCCGCCGATCTGATACGCCTCGCCGACCAGCTCGGCCCCATCCTCGAAAGCGATGAGAGTGCAGTCGAGTACCTCGCCGCCGAGCTCTCCGAGGGACTCCCCGGAACGCTCAGGACAAGGCGCGTCCTCGAGCAACTGCTCAAGTCCCCGAACTTGTCGCCGGCCGAGCTCGTCGATCGGGCCCTCGTGCTCGCTCTCGGCGCGCTCGAGGGCGACGGGCACTGAGGATGGGCTGATGAGGGTCACTGGCTTTCATATCGACGGGTTCGGAGCTCTCGCCGATCTCGGCTTCGACGATCTTTCCCCCGGCCTTGTGATCGTGAGCGGGCCGAACGAGGCCGGCAAGTCGACCCTTCTCGACTTCCTCACGACGATGCTGTTCGGCTTCCCGACCCGTCGCGACAATCCTCGATTCCGCGCTCCTGTGCGCGGCGGACGCCACGGCGGCCAGCTGACCTTTTCTGAAGGGAGTCGCAGGACACCGGGCGACGACCGGCAGTGGCGGATCGAACGTTACGCAGGCCCGCACAAGCTGGTCAGCATCCGGCGACCCGACGGCGCGTCGGCATCGGAGGAGGACCTGCGCCGGGCGCTCGGCGGCGCAGACGAGGCGCTGTTCCGGGCGGTGTTCGCCGTCGATCTGACCGACCTCGGAAGCGCCGAAGCGGTGGGCAGAGACGATGTGAGGGAGCTACTTTTCTCCGCCAGCATCGTCGGCCAGCGCCGTTCCGCGGCGCGGGCGATGAGCGAGCTACAGCGCCAGCGCCTGGAGCTTGCTCGCCTGCGGCAAGGCGACGCTCTGGCCAACCGCCTGCTGGCCGACCTCGAGGATGTTCGCCGCAGTCTCACCGAGGCGAGCCGCGAGGCCGCCGACTATCCGGCGCGACATGCTGAGCTGCTGGGCTTGGAGGCCGAGGTGGCCCGAGCGCGTGAGCAAGCCGAGCTGAACGAGCGCCGGACGCGGGACCTCGAGGTGTTGATAAGGCTCTGGGATGTGCTCGAGCGCAAGCGCACGGCCGAGCAGCACGTTGCTGGCTGGACGGAGCCCGGGCCGCTCAACGCCTGGCTCGAGACGCAGGCCACCGAGCTGCAGGCACTCAGATCGGCGTGCTCAGGACAGCTAGCGCACCTGAGCCAGCTAGATGACCTGTCCAACCAACGCCGAGGCATTGAACAGTCGATCCTTGCCGCGATGGGTTCACTCGGTTCGAGCTGGGATCGTGAGCGTATTCGCACCAGCGGCGGGTGGATCGGGCTCATGGACGATGCTCGGCGTTTTCGCGTCTCTCTCGGGGAACGTGAGGCGAACTGGCGCACGGCGCGCGCTCTGGCGGAGGACGCCGACGGTGCTCCAGAGCTCACAGGCCTTCTCGACAGCGACGGTGCTGGCGCGACAATTGCGTCCTGCGCACCGGAGGTGGACCCGGAGCGACAGGCGAGGCTGGTCAGCGAGCTACGCAAGAACCTCGCCGAGCAACGCCTGTTGATGGCAGAACAACAGGCCGACCAACGCCGCTCAGGTCCTTCTGAAGGTCCCCTCAGTGCCTCGAGCGTCTTTTCGGTCGCGCTCGTGGCCTTCGCCATCGTCGCCCTCTCGGTCGTCGCGGCCCTCGCTCGGAGTGCACCGGCGGTGCGCGTGATCTGCATCGCGATGGCCGTGGCCGGTTGTGCGCTCCTGGCCGTCACGATCGCGGCGCGGCGGCGGCTCCTGGACCCGACACCCGCGGAGAAGACCGTCGTGGCGACCGTCAGTGATCGCGTCGTCGCGCGCGTGGCCGAGCTTGCCACCGCGCTCGGCCTGCCCAACACGCCGAGTGACTCCGACCTCGAAACAGCCGCGGAGGCGATCGACAGGGCGCGAGATCTCGAGCGATCGCACGACGAGGACCGCCGCCGAACGACAGCCGCGCTGCAGCGGCGCAAGTTCGCCCACGAGTCACTGACGATGGC
The DNA here is from genome assembly GCA_003140595.1 of Acidimicrobiaceae bacterium. GTDB lineage: Bacteria > Actinomycetota > Acidimicrobiia > Acidimicrobiales > Bog-793 > Fen-455. The sequence continues at coordinate 35,082 of PLKG01000116.1, forward strand.
GCTCGAGGACCTCGAGGCCGAGCGGGACAGCTTCGCAGCGTGGAAACTCGTGCAAGGGCTCGGCCCCGCCCTTTCGCCTGACGGTGTCCTCGAAAGCCTCACAACGCTTCAGGAAGCTTGGAAGAACCTCGGCGCGCTCGATCGCGTCGACGCCAAGATCGACCAGCTACGCGCTGAGGTCTCGCAATTCGGAGCCCGCCTCGCCAGGCTGTCGACCGGGCTTCGCGAGCGCGGTGGTGAGGCCGAGTCGCTCGAGACCGACCCGGCCCGTGCACTCGATGAACTGTGCGGCTCGCTTGCCGAAACGGTCGAGGTCCGGGCAACGAGGACCTCCCTGCTCCAGGCAGTCGATGAGGCGAGCGCAGAGCTGGAACGCTCGTTCGGTCTGGGCCCTCAAGCGCTACGCCTGCGCGCCGAGCTCGAGACCGGAGAGGTTCTGGCCTGGACCCAGGAGCGGGCAGAGCTCGAACCTGCGCGCGCTGATGCGCGTAGCCGTCTCGAGCAGCTGGTGCGGGCGCACCAGGACGCGTCGAACGAGCTGCGCGACATTGCCGGGTCGGCCCGCATGTCAGAGCTCGAGCAGGCGCGGCTTGGTCTCGAACAAGAGCTCGAAGAGGTGCTCAAGTCCTGGGCTGTGCTCGGATGTGCGCGTCTATTGCTCGAGCGCACTCTGAAGCGGCACGAACAGGAGCATCAGCCGGCCGTGCTCGCCCGTGCGGGTGATCGCTTCGCAAAGGTGACTGGGGGTCGTTACACGCGCTTGTTGCCTTCCCTCGGTGACGAAGGCGCTCGCGAGGCGATACGGGTCCTCTCCACCGTCGGGGCAGAGATCGACGCCAGCAGCCTGAGCCGTGGGAGCGTCGAACAGCTCTACCTCTGCCTTCGACTCGGACTCGCGGAGACTTTTGCCGAGCGCTCCGAGGCGCTCCCCCTCATCCTCGACGACGTGCTGGTGAACTTCGATCCCGGCCGCGCGGTATCGGTCGCGGAGGCGCTCGCCGAGACCGCTGAGCACCATCAGGTGCTGTTTTTGACATGCCACCCCCACCTCGAACAGCTCGTTCGCACCGTGGCACCTGAAGCCCAGGTCGTGCGGCTGGAGAGGATCTGAGGACCACCAGCCGGTTCGGTGGCTGCACCAGATGGCCGAATCCGACCAGCCGGACCACCCGAGCTGGCCCTCTCGCTCGAGTGACCGGGTTCGGGCTCAGAAGTTCGTCGTGCAAAATGGCGGTCGCCGCAAGCCGAACATCTTGTCGGCGCGCCGGGTTGCTCCTTGCTTGCACTCGGCGATCCGGCCCGCGGTGGCCATGCCTGCAAAGGGGACGCCTCCGAGGTACACCGCTCCCAAGGCTTCCACGGGGAGGGCGATGTCGGGCGCGACCTCGACCTGCTCTACGGTCCCAACCCCGTCGAGATCGACCGAGAGGCGGAAACGGCCTTCGTTCCAGGGACAGAACCGATCCAGCACCTCTATAACGAGGCTCCCGTGCTCCTCGTAGCGACGCAGGGCGAGCGCTTGGCCGACGTCGACGAGACGGACCCAGGTGCGATCCCCCCAGCTTGTCGTGCGGAGGTGCCTCTGGTCCTCCAGGAGGTACCGCAGAGGCTCGTCGACCGGTCGGTTCCGGGTGCGGAGCTCCTCGGTGAGGTCGAGCCCGAGCAGGTAGCGCCACAGAGATATGTAGCTCTCGTCGCTGAGTGAGCACATCTCCTCCAGGAACACTGCGCGACGCCAGTGGTTGGCGGGGTCCGTCCCCGCGACGCGGTAGACGGCATAGCCGTCGATATGGCCCGCCTGCTCGTAACAGACGTAGAAGCGGTGTCTTTCGTCCTCGCGCGAACCGTTCGGGTTCCCCAACATTTCAGCCCACTCCCCTTGCGGGCGATCGAGCTCGCCAACCCGGGTCGGCACGTAGGCACTGAACACGGCGGGGAACGCTTCGGCGGCCTGAGCGAGCTCGACCAGGTGGACCGACCCGGAACAGTCCAGGCTCGAGTCGCTCGGTGCAGCGACAGGTGCGGGGACTCGGGCTGCGCGCTTGTCGAGCACATATCGCGCTCCGAAGGTCGCCGGCCCGTAACCGTAGCGACCGTAGATCCCGCCCTCGCTCGCAAAGAGGACCGCCACGGGCTCACCTGCCGAACGGAGGTCGTCCAGCTGGCGTCGCATCATGGCGTTGAGCATCCCGCGGCGACGATGCGTCGGAGCGACCGAGACGTCGGTGACGGCCGCGACCTGGCACCGCAGGAGGCCGGGCAACGTCATCGGCACCGCATAGGAACTGGTCGTCGCTACGAGGTCTCCGCCGTCGAAAACCGCGAGCGACCGGTCGAGCTGCAGCTCAACTGCCAGGCTTTCGAGCTGGTCCGGCGTGTAGCGGCCACCGAACGCCGCCGCCTGGCAGGACGCGAAGGCGTTGATCTCATGGCTCTCAATTGCTCGAAGCTCGAAGTCGGTCATTCTCTCGCCTGGTCGCGCGCTGACGCGTGACCATCAGCCACTCAAGGGTTGGGGTTCCTGCTCGTTGGCGACGGTCTTGCGGATCATCTTGATCCGCTGCGCCGCTTGGTTGACGTCGCTGCCTCGGGTCTCGAAAAGGGCCATGCGGTCCTCCTCGGCTTCACGCTCGGCCCCGGCGTCGGCTGCAGCAAGGCGCGCGTCGATGCCTTCGGTGACGAGTTTCTCCGCCTCGGCCACCAGAGCCTCTACCATCTCGTCCTCGGGCACCACCCGAACGATCTTTCCCTTGATGAACAAGTGCCCCTTGTGCCGTCCCGCAGCAATCCCGAGATCGGCCTCGCGAGCTTCTCCGGGCCCGTTGACGACGCAGCCCATCACCGCCACCTGAAGCGGCAGCGAACGGGACTCCAGCGCCTCTTGGACCTTGCGGGCTATCTCGATCACGTCGATCTCGGCGCGGCCACACGACGGGCACGCGATGAGGTCCAGGCTCTTGCGCTCACGGAGCCCGAGCGCCTCGAGCAGCTGACGACCAGCACGTGCCTCTTGGACCGGATCGGCGGTGAGCGAGTAACGGATCGTGTCGCCGATACCCTCGGCGAGAAGGGTCGCGATCCCTGCTGTGCCCTTTATCAAACCGGCTGGAGGAGGGCCGGCCTCGGTCACACCAAGATGGAGAGGATGGTCGAAGGTCTCCGAGGCGAGCCTGTAGGCCTCGATCATGACCGGGACGTTGGAGGCCTTGACAGAGATCTTCACGTCCTCGAAGCCGACCTCGTCGAAGTAGGCGAGCTCCATCCGCGCCGACTCGACGAGCGCCTCCGGCGTCGCACCCCCGTACTTCTTGTACAAGCTGGGGTGCAACGAACCGGCGTTCACACCGACGCGGATGGGAACACCGCGGTCGCGCGCCTCGGAAGCGACAAGCTTTATCTCTTCGGGCTTGCGAAGGTTGCCCGGGTTCAACCTGAGCCCGTTGACTCCGGCCTCAAGGGCCGCGAGCGCCATCTCGTAGTGGAAGTGCACATCGGCCACGATCGGCACGGGCGAGCGCGGGACGATTATCGCCAGGCCCTCGGCGGCCTCCTGCTCGTTGCAGGTACAGCGCACGATGTCGGCTCCCGCGGCAGCGAGCGCATAGATCTGGGTGAGGGTCGCTTCGGCGTCCGCCGTCTTGGTCACGGTCATTGACTGGACCGACACGGGCGCTCCGCCGCCCACTGGAACCTTGCCTACCGTTATCTGCCGGGTCTTGCGCCGTTCGGCCAAGGTCCCACCTGATCTGGGCATCGATCGCCAGCTTAGTGGCGCGCCGCCGATGCGCTCGGCCGCCCGTCCGGGCGCCCAGGGGGGCCTTGGCTCACCGCTCGGGCCGCGTCGCGGCGCGCACTCAGCCGCCGGGCAGATGAGCCGGGCTGACGATGTTCATGTAGAGGGCGCCGAGCCCTACGAGCACGACGAATAGCAGGAAGACGTAGGCGACGGGCATGAGCTTCGCGACGTCCGCGTGATAGTTGCGGCCCTTTCGCGAACGCGCCCGCTCGTAGATAGCGATAGCGACATGACCCCCGTCCAGCGGGAGCATGGGGAACAGGTTCACGATGCCGACGAAAAGGTTGATCGCGGCCAGCAGGTACAAGAGCTCGGTGACATCCTGCCTGGCCGCCTGGGCGCCGATCTGGACCGCGCCCACGATGGACAGGATCGTGCCTCCCCCTGAGCCCTGTCCCGAGGTGCCCGAGGTCCCGGAGGCTTGGCTGTTCCCGGCGACGGCCACCTGGTGGGCAAAATTGCTCAGCCCGTGGAGGGAGAAGACCTGGGCGAGCCCGCTAAAGGTCTGACCGAACATGGAACCGAGCTCCGAGCCGGCGCGGCCGACGGCGGTCAAGGGGTTCACCGACACGTTCCTCACGTCGGTGAGCTCGACGCCTACGACCCCCTTCGCCGGTCCCGCGGGGTTCGCAGCCTGGACGCGCTGGCCGCCGATCACCTCCACGACGTGGCGACCGTCTATCGGCGTGACCCGGAGAGTCAGGTCGCGGCCATTGCGGTCTACGACGAAGGAAAGTACGTCACCGGGGTGTCGGTTCACGAGAGTGATGAGCGAGTCCAAGTTGGCGACCTTGTGCCCGTTGACGGCCACGATCACGTCCCCGGGCCTAAGACCGGCACGTTGTGCCGGGCTCAGCCCTTTGGCGAACTGCCCAAGGCTCGATATCGTCGGCGAGGTCAGGGTCGGGGCGCCCGAGAAGGCGTATATCGAGAACAACAACACAAACGCGAGGATCATGTGCATGCCCGACCCGGCGAAGGCAACCAGGAGACGCCGGGGGAACGACGCCTGGCGGTAGCTGCGCGCCTCATCGACTGGGGCAACATCCTCGAGCATCGTCATTCCCACGATCCGGACGTAGCCGCCGGCCGGGATCGCCTTGACGCCGTATTCGGTCTCGCCGCGGCGGATGGACCACAGCCTCGGCCCAAAGCCCAGGAAGTACTCCGTCACCTTCATCCCGCTCCACTTCGCGGTGGCGAAGTGGCCAAGCTCGTGGAGCATGATCATGGCCACGAGCGCCAGCACCACAACGAGGACGGGCAGTGCGCCGAGCACCGTCGCGAGGACGATTCCGGCGAGCACGACGACCGCCAGGCGCAAGAGCGGCCGGAGCCCTGCGGTGGGCGACTGAGGCGCGAGCGGCACGCCAGGTCCCGAAGCGTCGTCCATCACGACAGTCTCCCGCTTGTTCGACCTATGGAGTCGTCACCCCGCCCGCTCACGCAGCGCGAGCGCGCTCGCGGCCCGCACCCGGGCGAGCGCGTCGGCCTCCAGGACGTCCTCCACCTTCACAAGTTCTGTGGGCTCGTGAACAGCGAGAGTGTCCGCCACGACTTCCGCGATCGCCGACCAGCTGATCTTGCCGCCCAGGAAGGCGGCCACGGCGACCTCGTTCGCGGCGTTCAGCCACGCCGGGGCACTCCCCCCGGCGCGACCCGCGTCGTAGGCGAGCTGGAGGCACGGGAAGCTCACGAGGTCGGGAGGCTCGAACTCGAGGTGAACTGGTGCGGCGAAATCGAGCGAGCCGTACGCGTGGGTGAGGCGGTCTGGATAGCCCAGCGCGTAACCGATCGGGAGACGCATGTCGGGCTTGGAGAGCTGGGCGATCGTCGTGCCATCGCAGAACTCCACCATGGAGTGCACGATCGACTGCGGGTGAACGACTACCTCGATGTGGTCATAGTCGACGTCGAACAACTCGCGGGCCTCGATTACCTCGAGCCCTTTGTTCATGAGTGTCGAGGAGTCGATCGTGATCTTCGGCCCCATCTGCCAGGTCGGATGGGCGAGGGCGTCGGCCACGCTCACCGATGCGAGATCAGCCGCTTTCCTCCCCCGGAACGGTCCCCCGCTTGCCGTGATCACGATTCGGGCAACCTCGCCAACGCCGCCACGGGCAAGGCACTGGTGTATCGCACCGTGCTCGGAGTCGACCGGGACGAGCTCGGCACCCGGGCTCGAGCGTGCGCGCTGGACCACAGGCGCGCCGGCCACGAGCGATTCCTTGTTCGCGAGGGCGAGCCGGCGTCCTTGCCACAACGTGGCGACCGTCACGCCGAGGCCCGCGAATCCGACGACGGCGTTCAGCACCACGTCGGCAGTTTCGACGAGCGAGGACAGCGCACCCGGACCTGCACGCAACTCGATGCCCGAAGGCAGCAGATCGGCGAGCCTGCGCTCGAAGGCACTGTCGGCGATCGCGACGACACCGGGGTGGAACTCTTCGGCCTGGGCCGCAAGAAGCTCGAACGATCGGGCCGCCCCCAGCGCGCTCACACTGAAGCGATCCGAGGCCGTCCGGAGCACATCGAGGGTCTGGGTGCCGATCGAGCCAGTGGACCCCACGACGGCGACGCGTCGGAGTGAGCAGTCGCGAGGTCCGCGAGCAGCGGCCGAGCCCCCAACTGGGTGCTGCAGGGCGCCCGTCATCCGATGTGGGCCACGCGAACGAAGAAGTACGCCGCCGGGACCACAAAGAGCAGGGCGTCGATCCGGTCCAGCACCCCTCCATGGCCCGGCAGGAGCGACCCCATGTCCTTCACGCCGAGGTCGCGCTTGACCATTGACTCGACAAGGTCGCCGCAAGGTGCCACGACCGCGACGATCAGGCCCAGTACGAACGCAGTGCTGACGTGCCAGGGGTGTATCTGGCTCGTGATGCCTGCCGAGGCCCCGATGGCGAGCGCACAGCCACCGATCAGGCCCTCCCAGGTCTTGTGCGGGCTCACCGAGGGAGCAAGAGGGTGTCGTCCGAAGCGGCTGCCGATGGCATAGCCACCGATGTCGTAACCGGCGGCGGCGATGATCACGCCCAGCATGAACGCGATCCCGTGACGATTCGGGAAGATCGTCGGGTCGAGTATGAGCCCGGCAAACGCGGCCAGCACTCCGGTCCAGCAAAACGCGAGGACGGTGACCGAGAGGTTGGTGAGCGGCGAACGGCGGGTGATCCCCGCGAGATACCAGATCATCGATACCACGATGAAGACCACCAAGGTCAGCAAGATCGCGTCAGGTCCCTTGAAGTACGCGGCGATGATCACTCCGGGCACGGCCAGAAGGCCCAGCAGGGTCGCCGGACGGTACCCGGCAAGCCGCAACGAGTTGTACAGCTCCGCGGCCGCGAGGGTCACTGCCACGACTATCACGGCCAGGACCGCCAAAGGCCCGGCGAAAAAGCACAGGAGCAGGACCGCGGCGAGCACAAGGCCGGTGACGGTGGCGACGACCGGGTTGCGGCCGGCCTCGCCTTTGCCGGCCGTGGCAACGACAGCGGACCTCTGAGTTCGACCGCGGGCTCGGCGCGCAACGTGGCGCCGGCGCCGGGCAGCTGCGGTGGCGACCTCGTCGGAGTCATCATCAAAGGTCTCGACGACTCGGGCCTCCCCTGGGCCACCAGGTACGTCCGGCTCAGCGGGCAACGGCACCGGTTCAGCGGGCGATGAAGAAGCGCCCGGGGCTCGGGGCGCCTGGGCTGCTATGTCGCGGGACTCGTTGGGTGCGAGCCAGGAAGCCTCGTCGCCGTCGTGTAGGAAGTCATAGGCGAAGGGGTCGTCGGACGACGACTCCTCTGAGGCGGTGACACGGACCCCGGCATTGGCCAGATCAGCCAGAACGGCGTCGCTGTCGTTCCAGTCCTCCTGCCGCTCACGCCAAACCGGCCCCCCGGGCGGAGTGGGGGGCTGGCCCCCGCGCTCAACCGCCGCCTCCTGCTCGAGGTTCAACAGCACTCTGGGAACCTGCAAGGTGGGGGGGTCCGTCCAGTCGGGAAGCTCGTAGGAGGCGAGCTCGTCCACGACCGCCGTCGAGGACGAGCCCTGCGGAGCGAGGTCGGACCCCGCCGGCCCCGAAGCGATGTCGACCTGGGAGGAGTGAGGGCGCGCCACGGCCTCGGTCGAGGGCACCAGCCCGGCCGCGATCCCAGCTTCGACGCCGGCGATCCGAGCCCGTTCCGTGACCGGCTCGCCGGTCTCCTGGGGCTCTTGTCCCTCCTCCACAGTTCCTCCCTCGCAGATCCTCTGGTGCCGGCGACATCGTCTTGACGAACCGCGGCGTCAAAGGCTCCAGCGTGGCGACGGCTAGGTGCCGGACCGCCGATGATCAGAGCTCGAGCAGCTCCCGTTCCTTGTGGCTCAACAGTCTGTCGATCTCCGCGATCTGTTCATGGGTCAGGTTCTCCAGATCCTTCTCGGCGCGATCGAGGTCGTCCGAAGAAATGTCGCCATCTCGTTCCAGCGCCTCGAGGTCGTGGCGGGTCGAGCGACGGACGTTGCGCACGGCGACTCGTCCTTCCTCGGCCCTGTGCTTGACGACCTTCACGAACTCCTTGCGCCGCTCCTCGTTGAGCTCGGGAAATACGAGCCTGAACACCTGGCCGTCGTTGGACGGGTTGATGCCGAGGTCCGAGCTGATCAACGCCCGCTCGACCGCCTTCATCGCGCCCTTGTCATAGGGGTTGACCACGAGCACGCGGGGTTCGGGCACGCTGAATCCCGCTATCTGCTGCAGAGGAACCTCTGTGCCGTAGTAGTCCACCCTGATCTTCTCGACGAGTGCCGGTGAGGCCCTCCCGGTTCGGACCATTGCGAAATCGGCCTTGGTGTGCTCGACCACCTTGTGCATGCGCTCACCGCTGTCGGCGAGCGCGGCTTCGATGAGCGCTTCGTCAGTCACCTGATCAGCGTACCTATCCGCTCGCCCACAAGGGCTGCTCGAATGTTGCCTTCCCGCATGATGTCGAAGACCAAGATCGGGATCGCGTTGTCGCGGCAGAACGTGACTGCGGTGTGGTCCATGACCCGCAGGTCTCGACTGACGACCTCCAGGAACCCGATCTCCTCGTAGCGGGTGGCGTTCGCGTCGCGCAGAGGGTCCGCGCTGTATACGCCGTCCACTCCGGAATGGGTCCCCTTCAAGATCGCGTTCGCCTCGATCTCGGCGGCCCGCAACGCGGCGGGGGTGTCTGTCGTGAAATAGGGGTTTCCCATCCCCGCCGCGAAGACGACGACGCGACCCTTCTCGAGGTGCCGGATGGCGCGACGGCGGATGTAGGGTTCGCAGACCTCGGCCATGTGAATGGCCGACAACACCCGCGTCTCGCAGCCGACGCGCTCGAGCGCGTCCTGCAGCGCGAGGGCGTTGATGACCGTTCCGAGCATGCCCATGATGTCCGAGGTCGCNNCGCCCGACGGTCGACGCGTCAATGGTCTCGTCCGACAGCGAGCTTGCCAGGGCCTCGCCGGAGAGCTTCAGTACGACCCGGTGCCACCGGGGTCGAACTCGTCCGAGGTCGTCGCGTGCCACCTCTGTCACAAGAGCCGCGCCTTGAAGTTCACGAGCCGACCACGGCCTGAGCGAAACGGAGCAGCTCCGCACCACCGAGCAGCTGCCCGATCGTGAACTGCTCGTCGCGGACGAACGGTTGCTCGAGCAGTACGCGCTCTTTGTACCAGCCCTGCAGGCGACCCTCGACGATCTTGTCGAGCGCGGCCGCGGGCTTGCCCTCGTTGCGTGCTATCGCCGCCGCGGTCTGGCGCACGTCCTCGATCTGCTCTGCGGGCACGTCCTCGCGCCGGAGGTACTCCGGACGGGCGAACGCGATGTGGAGGGCGATGTCGTGGGCAAGCGCCTCGTCGGCACCTGAGGTTTCCACGAGCACGGCATTCACGCCGCGGCCGTTCTGCAGGTGAAGGTAGCTGCTGATTATCGCGGACTTCGGAGCCTCGAAGCGGATTGTCTGGCCGACGGCGATGTTCTCCTTGGAGACGAGGGTCAGGTCCTCGATCCGGCCCGAGAATTGCGCGAGCGCGTCCTCACCCTTCAAGGCAAGCTCGTTCGCGAGCTCCTCGACAAGCGAGACGAACTCGGGCGATTTCGCGACGAAGTCGGTCTCGCATTCGAGCATCGCGATCGCCCCGACGGGCTCTTGACCGCCATGGACGACGACCGCGACCGCGCCCTCTGTGCGCTCGCGGTGCTGACGCTTTGCGGCACTGATGATGCCGCGCTCGCGCAGTAGCCGCTCGGCCTCCTCCATGTCCCCGCCGGCCTCCTCCAGGGCGCCTCGACAGTCCAGGATCCCGGCGCCCGTCTTCTTGCGGAGCGCCTGAACCTCCTTTGCGGTGATTGCTGCCATCTCTTTCAGTCCTCCGTGATGTTCTCGGCAAGGGCGGCGGACGGCGTCTGCTCCGTCATCTCAGGCGCGATCGCGCCACTCGGCTCAGCGGTGGCCGCCGGGGCCGGGCTTTCGGCGGCTGGGAGGTTCTCGACGACCTCCTCTGTGGTGACATGCGCGGGCTCGACCGGCGGGGCAACCTCGGCCACGGTCTCGACAACGGGGGCTTCGGCCTCCGGGGCTTCGACCTCCGCGGCCACCGGAAAGGCGGGCGGTTCGGCCATCGCCGGCGCTGCCATCTGCGCAACGGGATCCTGGCTCGACCGACGGGCTCTGCTGGCCGCGTCCGCGGCGCGCCGCGAAGCGATGAAACGGCCTTCGACGACGGCATCAGCGATGACCCGGCACATGAGCCGTCCCGCCCTGATGGCATCGTCGTTGCCCGGGATCACATAGTCGATCACGTCCGGGTCGCAGTTCGTGTCGACCACGGCCACAACCGGCAGGTGCAGCTTGTTGGCCTCCGTGACGGCGATGTGCTCCTTCTTGGTGTCGATCACGAAGATCGCGTCCGGCGGCCGGTCCAACCGGCGCAAGCCACCGAGGTTCCGATCGAGCTTCTCAAGTTCGCGCTCGTGGGAGAGCGCCTCTTTCTTCGGCATCGCGGTGAAGTCTCCGCTGGCGCGTGCAGCCTCGAGCTCCACGAGCTTGCGGACGCGTCCCGCGACCGTCTGGAAATTGGTCAGCATGCCGCCGAGCCAGCGCTGGTTGACATAGGGCATGCCGCACGCAACCGCGAACTCGGCCACGGGGTCCTGCGTCTGCTTCTTGGTGCCGACGAACAGGATCACACCGCCTCCGGCTACGAGGTCCCTCACGTAGGAGTACGCGGTGTCCACGCGCGCCAGGGTCTGATTGAGGTCGATTATGTAGATGCCGTTGCGCTCACCGAAGATAAAGCGCTTCATCTTCGGGTTCCAACGACGGGTCTGATGACCGAAGTGCACTCCGGCCTCGAGCAGTTGCTTCATCGTGACGACGGCCACGCGATTCTCCTCCCGACGGTTGAGTCAATCCGGCACCGCGCCCCGAAGGACGACCGCGGGCATGCCAGGACGTACTTTGAAAGAGACCCGGTCGGGCCTCACTGCCATGGTAGCTGGTCAGCCGCGCAGCTTCACGACCAACCGCTTTGTCGCGCGAGCGGTCAGCTCAACTCGTCGCGCAGTCGTTGCCTGAGACGGAGCACGGCCTTGGTGTGGATCTGGCAGGCGCGGCTCTCGGTCACCCCGAGGATGTCGCCGATCTCGGCAAGGTTCAGGCCTTCGTAGTAGTACAAGGTGAGGACCTTGCGCTCGCGATCGTCCAACCGTTGGATCGCCTTGGCGAGCTGTCGTCGGGTCTCTTCGAGCTCGATGGTCGCACCGGGGGCATCCCCTTGGTCCTGCAGGGTGTCGCCAAGTGTCTGGCCCCCGCTTCCACCCTGGCGGAAGAGGACGTCGTCGAGCTGTAGCAGGCCGGCACGTGAAGTCTGGCGGAGGATGTCGTCAAGGTCGCTCGTGGTCATCTCAAGCTCGTCAGCGAGCTCCCGATCCGTCGGTGAGCGGCCGAGCTTGCCCTCGAGCTTGGACAGCGCCGAGTCGACCGCCCTGGCCTTCGCGCGAACCGACCGCGGCACCCAGTCGATCGACCGGAGCTCGTCGAGGATGGCTCCGCGAACCCGGGGAACGCCGTAGGTCTCGAATTTGATGGCCCTGGAAGGGTCGAACTTCTCGATGGCGTCGATCAGCCCGAGGATGCCGTAGCTCACGAGGTCCGAGTAGTCGACGTGACTCGGCATGGCCGCCGCGACACGTCCGGCGACGTACTTCACGAGCGGCGAGTAGTGAAGGATGAGCCGGTCGCGGGCGGACTGGTCTGCGGTCGACTTGAAATCCGCCCACAGCTCCTCGACGGTTTGGAGACGGTCGGTCCCGGTATATGTCATCAAGCTCTCGGATGAGCGCTTCGGTACGCTCCGACCAGTCGATCGGTGGACACGTGGGTGTAGATCTCAGTCGTCCGCAGGCTCGCGTGGCCGAGCAGCTCCTGCACGACCCGCAAGTCCGCCCCGCCGTCGACGAGATGGGTCGCATAGGTGTGGCGGAGCGCATGCGGATGGGTCGGCACAGGTGAGCGCCGGTCGAGCACCCGGCGCACATCGCGCGGGCTCATCTGCCTGCCGCGACGGTTCACGAAGAGCGAACCTGCCGGGGTCGACTCGTTGACGAGCGCGGCACGCCCTGAGGCGACGTAGCGACCGATCGCCTCCGTGGCCGGGCAGCTCATCGGCACGCGGCGCTGCTTGCCACCTTTTCCCCAGACCGTGACCGACCGGTTCAACAAGTCGACATCGCCGAGCCCGAGCCCGCAGAGCTCCGCGACCCGCAGCCCGCTGCCATAGAGAAGCTCGAGCAGCGCATCGTCTCTTGCGTTGACCGATGCCGGCTGGTCGGCCCGGACGCCGTCCTGCGACGGCTCGAGAAGGACCTTCAGCTCTGACGGAGTCAGCACGCGCGGCAGGCGCGCCTCTCCTGCGGGCGCCGACAAACGCCGGGAAGGGTCGACCGTGACCAGCTCATGGCGGCGAAGCCAGGCGAAATAGCGGCGAACGGCGGCGGCCTTACGGGCGATGGTCCTGCGGGAATACCTTCTTGTGGCCAGGTACGCCAAATAGCGCCGCAACATGAGGCGATCGACCTTCTCCGGGTCCGAGACTCCCGCCCGGCCGGCCCATGCCACGAACGCCTCGACATCGCCCCGGTACGCCCGGCGAGTCGCCGGTGCGTCCGACGCTAGCGAGCGCACGAAGTCCTCGAGCTCAAAGCCCACGCCTCCACGGTACCTGAGTGGTGCGCGGAAAGTGCTGTTCCATCCATAATTCGCTTCTGCACACCCGAGTCCCCAAGTTGAGCGAGAATGGAGACCATGGCCCACAGAGTGCTGCTGGTGGAAGACGACGAACGGATCCGCGCTTCCATGCGTCTCTCCCTGGAGGACGAAGGCTACGAGGTCGAGGAAGCAGGCACAGGCGAAGAGGCGATTGAGCTCCAGACTCAAGCCCTTGTCTCGAATCCCTTCGACTTGCTCGTCGTCGACATCATGCTCCCGGGAATGGACGGGTTCGAGTGCTGCCGCGAGCTGCGAAAGGCGAGCGCAGTCCCGATCATCATGGTCACGGCCCGAACCGATACCCACGATGTAGTCGCCGGCCTGGAGGCCGGTGCTGACGACTACGTCACCAAGCCGTTCGAGCCCAAGGAGCTCGCAGCTCGCATACGGGCCCTGCTACGCAGGGCCCGCGCCGGCGAGCCGGGACTCGTGCAACTCGAGTTCGGCGATCTCGAGATCCTGCCGGAGGCCGGCGTCGTGCGGCGCAGCGGCGAGGAAGTCCATCTGACTCGTACCGAGTTCCTGCTGCTTTGTGAGCTCGCTGCCAACGCGGGCAAGGTCCTGTCGCGCGAGCAGCTGCTCGAGCGAGTCTGGAGCTACGACTACTTCGGGGACGGGCGACTCGTCGACGTCCACGTCCGGCGCCTGCGCACCAAGATCGAGAATGACCCCAGTGAGCCGCGCCACGTGCTCACGGTGCGTGGCCTCGGATACAAGCTCGCTCCGTAGCGATGAAGGCCGACGTTGTGGCGACGGCCCCGGCTTCGCCAGAGACCCCGGCCCTCCCGTCGCATGTCACTGAAATTGCCCGACCGCCCAAGAAGCGCCGCCTCGGGTTGCGAGCCAGAGTCACGACCGCGTTCGCGCTCGGAGCCCTCGCCCTCTCGAGCGTCCTGGCCGGCATCGGCTACCTGGCCGTCCGGAACTCGATAGTCAACCAGCAGCTGGCCTCCATGCGCCACCAGGCCCTGGCCAACGCAGTCCTTTTACGGGGCGAGCTTCGGGTTCCCACGGCGTACATCCCGGCCCTGATCACCACGCTCGACTCCGGCCCGGACACCGACTCGCTCATTTACAGCAGCGAACATTGGTACCCGTCGTCGGCGACCTTGTCGCCACGGCAACTACCTCTCGCCCTAAGGACCCATGTGCTCGCGGGCACGGCGGCCTGGCAGGTCGTCGGGTCTTCCGGGGTCTCCGAGCTCATCGTCGGCGTGCCGATCCACGCCCAGACCGCCTCTAGAACCGAGAACGCCGCCTACTTCGAGATCTTCGACCTGTCGGACCTCACCCGGACTCTGCACGCACTGTTGGCCGCCCTCGCCCTCGCCGCGCTGATCACCACCGTCGCGGGGGCGGTGCTCGGCCGCTGGGCGTCTGCCCGCACGCTGCGGCCGCTTCGCGAGACCACCCAGGCGGCGCTCGCGATCGCGGGGGGTCGCCTCGGGACACGCCTCGAGAGCGCTGACTTCGCCGATCTGGCGCCGTTCGCCTCGGCGTTCAACCAAATGGTCGACCAGCTTCAAGAGCGCATCGAACGTGAGGCGCGCTTCACATCCGACGTCAACCACGAGCTCCGGTCCCCGCTGACAACCCTCGCCAACTCGCTCTCTGTCCTCGAGGCCAGGCGCGACGAGCTGCCACCGAGGGCGCTACAGGCGCTCGACCTCCTCGGGGCCGAGGTCCGCAGGTTCCGGCGCCTCGTCGACGAACTTCTCGAGATCTCGCGCATTGACGCAAAGCCCGACGACATCTCCCGTGACGAGGTGACCATCGGATCACTCGTCGAACACACCGTCCAGGCGACGGGTACGAACGTCCCGACACAGTTCGGGCCGGGAGTCGCTTCGCAGCACATCTTGGTGGACAAGCGTCGCTTCGAACGCATCTTCGCCAACCTCTTCGAGAACGCGCAGCGATACGCCGGCGGTGTGACACTGCTCGCGATCGAAGATCACGGGGACACGGTTCGCTTCCTCGTCGAGGATGCCGGTCCCGGTATCGCCCCCGAGGAGCGCGACCGGATCTTCGAGCGGTTCTCGCGGGGATCGACCGGCCGGCGCCGTGGGCTCGGCGACGGCACGGGTCTCGGGCTGGCCATCGTCGCTCAGCACGTGAACCAGCACGGCGGCCGCGTGTGGGTGGAGGAGCGCCTGGGTGGAGGATCACGCTTCGTCGTTGAGCTCCCCGCCTGGAGTGAGGTTGTGACGTGAGATTCCGACGGCTGTTGGTTCTCGGGTGTCTGGCGGTGGTCATGACCGCTGTCGCCAGTTGTGGGCTTCCGATCGACAGCTCACCACAGGCGATCCCAGCTAACGAGATGCCGCTTGCCCTGAGCGATACGAGCGCGACCATTCCCAGCATCTCGAGGCTGCTCGGTTCGATACCGGAGGAGATCTATCTCCTCGGGCCCGACGCCCAGCTGGTGGGCAAAATTCGCTACCTTCGCCCGCCGCCCACGCCACAGGAGATGCTGGACGCTCTCGAAGCCGGGCCGGCGCCAACGGAACTGGACCAGGGGATCCAGAGCGCGATCCCGCCATCGGCCAACCTCATCGCGGGCGCGCTGAACGGGGGCGTGCTTACGGTGGTGCTCGATTCCAGCTTCGGATCACCGCGCCCGGGTCAGGCGACTTACGAGTTCGCACAGATCGTCTACACCGTGACATCCCTGCCCCAGGTCCGCGGCGTCCTGTTCGAGTACGGCGATGCGATCATCCAACCAGTGGTTGGCAGCGGCTCGTTCGCAGCAGGCTTCGTCGTGCGTCGCGCCGATTACGCGCAACTGGTCCCGTGACACAACCACGGCCCGCACGGCCTTGCTCGGCGGCCGGCGCATCTAAGCAGACCGCGGCGCTGGCGGAGGCTGTCTAACCTCGACAGCTCACTGTCGCCTGGAACGCTGCGCAACCGCGGGCGGAGGGTCGTGAGCTGTTCCC
>PLKG01000063.1:0-64545 GCA_003140595.1 Acidimicrobiaceae bacterium
CACGGGCACACCGGCCCGGGCACCACCTCTTGAATCGAAATACCCATTCAGTGCCCGGGCCAGGGCGTCCAAGCCCGAGTTGTAGGCCTCCTTGGAGTTCTCTTCCCACCAGGGAGCGATCTCGTCCTTTACAAGGTTCCACTCCCGGCGCAGTGAGTAGAGGGTCCAGGGGACCGGCCCCGTGGTCTCGGCCGCCCACGCCCGAGCCTCGCCGAGACCAGCTCCTTGGCGCATGGCCAGCACGCAGAGCGCCTGTCGAGCGTGCAGGCGGTCCTTTACGAGGGCGAGACCCCAGTTGTAGGCGAAACGAGAGGCCCCGGCGTGAGAGCCAAGGGCCGAACGCGTCGTTGCAGACGGGTCGAGCTCGAAGCGGAATGCCTGATGGACCGCCATGAACAGATTGTCGCAGTGGGGTGTGACGGCGCAGAACCGAGACGGTCATGTCTCGGACCAAGTCGTCATCGACCTCGCCCGCCGCGGCGACCGACACCCGCCGGGCACCGCCGGCACGCCTCTTCGAGGTGTTCTGCCTCGAAGCGGGCAAGAGCGTCGCGGTGACCGACCACGACGGTGAGCGCCGTCGCTCAGGAGAACCCGGGCCAGCTTTCGGCGCTTTCGTTCATGGCCGAGCCGACCTCGGTGAGTACTTCGTCGAGCGACAGGCACATCTCGTTGCCCACTTGGAGACGGGCCACCTGGCGGTCGAGATCACCCCTTGGTCGTGGCATGACACCCGGACATAGAGGACCGTGCGACGAACGGGATTCTCGGATCTCTCCATGTCCACCAGGACCAACCGGCCCAGCTTCTCCGCGGACAGCGGCAGCGTGCCTTCCCGGAACCACCGGTAGGCGGTGAACTTGCTCACCCCAACACGTTCCGCCCAGTCGGACAGGTTCATGCATCCATACTGGAACATACGTACGCCGACTTGGAGCTACCCGGCATGCGGCAGTTGTGAACCCCAGAGGTAGGCTCGGTAAAATGGGTTTCCCTGCTCGCAGAATGCGGCGTTTGCGGCGACTCCCCGCGATGCGCCGGCTTGTGGCCGAGTCCTCTTTGGGGATAGACGACCTCGTGGCGCCACTTTTCGTCCGTGAGGCGATCGAAGCTCCGGTGCCGATCGCGTCGCTGCCGGGGGTTTGGCAACACACTGTCGCTTCGCTGGTGCTCGAGGGCAAGCGCCTGGCGTCGCTCGGGATCCAAGCCCTGGTGCTGTTCGGTGTGCCCGAGAGCAAGGACCCGGTCGGATCGGGTGCGTCGGACCGCGACGGCATCGTCCAGATAGCGCTACGCGAGCTGCATAACTGCCTCGGCGACGAGATGGTGCTCATGGCCGACCTGTGCCTCGACGAGTACACCGACCACGGGCACTGCGGGATCCTGGACGATCGTGGTGAGGTCGCCAACGACGCCACGCTTCAGCGCTACGGCGAGATCGCAGTTGCGCAGGCCGAGGCGGGCGCTCACCTGGTAGCGCCGAGCGGCATGATGGACGGCCAGGTCGCTGCCATCCGGGCGGCGCTGGATGCCTGCGGCCATGACGAGGTGGGGATCCTCGCCTACTCGGCGAAGTACGCCTCTGCGCTCTACGGGCCGTTTCGCGACGCCGTGGACGTGACGATCGTGGGCGGCGGGGACCGCAAGGGCTACCAACAGGATCCGAAGAACCGCCGGGAGGCTCTCGAAGAGGTGCGCCTTGACGTCGCCGAAGGCGCGGACCTGGTGATGGTCAAGCCCGCTCTCGCCTATCTCGACGTGATCGCCGCGGTGCGGGCAGCCGTCGAGGTCCCGGTGGCGGCCTACAACGTGAGCGGCGAGTACGCGATGGTCGTGGCTGCGGCCGAACGCGGGTGGATCGATCGCGAGGCCGTCGCCCTCGAACACCTCGGAGCGATCAAGCGGGCAGGCGCCGACGTGATCCTGACGTATTTTGCAGCCGAGGTGGCCGAGGTACTCGGTGGCTGATCTAGCCACCGCGAGTCGCGCCACGGCCGGTCCGCGGAGCTCGGAGCTGTTCGCCGAGGCCTGCCGCGTGATCCCGGGCGGTGTCGACTCGCCTGTGCGGGCATTCGGATCAGTCGGCGGGTCGCCGTACTTCGTCGCGAGCGCCAAGGGTGCTTACCTCGAAGATGTCGACGGGCGGCGGCTGCTCGACTACGTCCAGTCCTGGGGAGCGTCAATCCTCGGCCACGCCCATCCGGCCGTGCTCGAGGCGATAGCCAAGGCAGCGGCGCGCGGCACGACCTACGGCGCGCCTACCGAAGGCGAGGTTCGGCTTGCCGAGGCGATCACCGAGGCGGTGCCCGGGTGCGACCAGGTCCGATTCGTGTCGTCGGGGACCGAGGCGGCGATGACTGTCATCCGCCTCGCCCGTGCTGCCACAGGCCGGGACCGGGTCGTGAAGTTCGCCGGCTGCTACCACGGGCACTCAGACGCCCTCCTCGCAGGCGGGGGAAGTGGCGTTGCCACCCTCGGGTTGCCGGACTCGGCCGGTGTCCCCCAGAGCGCTGTGTCCGCCACTCTCGTCGCGCCCTACAACGAGGTCCCAGAGATCGACGAGTCGGTGGCGTGCGTCATCGTCGAGCCGGTCGCGGCCAACATGGGGCTCGTGGCTCCTGTCGAGGGCTTTCTCGAGGGCCTTCGCGCAGCCTGTGACCGCGCAGGCGCCCTGCTCATCTTCGACGAGGTGATCACCGGCTTCCGTGTCGGACGCGCCGGAGCGACCGGGCTCGTGGGCGTGCAACCCGACCTGTGGTGCTTCGGCAAGGTGATCGGTGGAGGCTTGCCACTGGCCGCGCTCGGAGGCAGGCGCGACCTCATGTCGCAACTGGCCCCGATAGGTCCCGTGTACCAAGCCGGCACCTTGTCGGGTAACCCCCTGGCGACAGCAGCGGGGCTTGCCGTGCTCGAGCGCCTGGACCAAGGCGCCTATCTCGAGTTGGCGGAGAGCGTCGGGCTTCTTGCTCGTGGGCTCGCTGAAGCCATCGGCCGGAGCGGGCTTGCGGTCGAGGTACCGGTATTTGGAACATTGGTCTCGGTCTTCTTCTCCGATGAGCCCGTGCGCGATTACAACGGCGCGGCACGCGCTGCGCAGCGCGGGCTCTTCGCCCCGTTCTTTCGCGCCATGCTTGCCCGCGGCGTCGCGCTCGCGCCGAGCCCTTATGAGATCGCATTCGTGTCGCTGGCCCATTCGCGCGAAGACATCGAGCGTACGGTCGAGGCCGCCGCCGCTGCGGCCGTGGAGGTTGCTCAGGGCCTGGGTTCCTAGCCTTCGGGCACGCGACGAGCCAGTGCGACGACGGCCTTGTACACGACCTCGGCCGGCCCGAGCTCGTCATGTCTCAGGTAATTCCCCATGATCCTCAAGAGCCACTCCATCAGCGAGCGGTTGTATATACCGGTGTTGACGCAGATCCTCATCAGGCCGGGCCGTGAGAGCACACCGATGAAGGCCCGGGCCACCCGGTAGTAGAGGCCGTAGATGTCCTGCAGGGATCGTTCGTAGGCGGCGAGCAGCCCTGGCTCGTCCGCCGCGAGAGCGTCCGCGACAGTGGCGGCCGCCAGGCGGCCCGTCTCGTAGCCGTACGCGATGCCCTCACCGTTGAACGGGTTTATGGCACCCGCGGCGTCGCCGACGACTATCGAGTCCGGGCCGACTCGTGGACCGACGCCGAAACCCATGGGCAGGCGACCGCCGAACGGTGTACCGCAGGAGGTCCGCGGGTCGAGGCACCACGACGCCGGAACCTGGGCGACGAATTCGTCCATGAGCTTGGACGTGTTGACGTGCGAGCCCCGGCCCTTTGTGGACAGCAGGCCCACTCCGACGTTCACGCGGCCGTCTCCGAGCGGGAAGACCCAGCCGTAGCCGGGCACAACCCGGCCACTGGCATCGCGGATGTCGAGGAAGGAGTCGATGTACTCCTCGGCGCTGCGCGGTGACCTGTAGTAGCCGCGCAGCGCCATACCTTGTGGCCACTCGCGGTTGCGACCGGTCCCGAGCGCGCGACCGAACCTGGACAACGATCCGTCGGCGACGATCACATAGCGGGCCCGGACCTCGGTGAAGCTCGCCCGTGCCTTGTCGCTCACGATGGCGCCCCCGGCTGGGCGCAACGGCGCAGCACCGGTGACAGGGCCCGGACCCCTATCGGCCGAGCCTGGCGGAGACAGCGGTGCCACCGCCTCGGCGCCTTGCCAGACAACGGCGCCGGCTTTCTCCGCACGCCTAGCGACCAGCTCGTCAAGCTCCGCGCGGGTAATCACGTATCCGTACGAAGGAAGGCCCGGGTGTTCGGGCCAGTCCATCGCGATCGTGCGTCCATAGGCACTGGTCCTCAGGCCGCGGTAGCGGTGGTGCACCGACAGCTCGGCGGCCAGTCCCATCTCTTCGAGCTGGAGGACAGAGCGCGGCGTGAGGCCGTCCCCGCATGCCTTCTCTCTCGGATAGTGCTTCTTCTCGACGACGAGCACGTCGACGCCCGAGCTCGCGAGCCAGTACGCGGCCGACGCGCCGGCCGGGCCGCCGCCGACGACCAGGACGTCACACTGGTACAGCTCAGGACGGGGAGGCTGCAACTCCACCGCGAGGCTGTTGGGTGCGGTCATGCGAGCATGTTAGGAGCGACGCTCGGCCACCGGCCCGAAGTGGCCCGACCGGGGCGCGCGTGCTAGAACCGCTCCAGCATTATGGGCAGCCTCGACAGCTACCTCCCAATCTTTTTCATGGTCGTGCTTGGGATCGCGTTCGCGAGCCTTTCGTTTGGCGCGTCCAAGCTGCTCGCGCCCCAACGGCCCACCTCTGCCAAGGAGGCGCCGTACGAATGTGGCATCGTGCCGACCCACGAGCCGGCCAGACGATTTCCGGTGCGCTTCTACCTGGTCGCGATGATCTTCGTCGTTGTGGACATCGAAGTCATCTTCCTTTTCCCCTGGGCCGTGGACTCTCAAAGCCTCGGCCGGTTCGGTCTTGTCGAGATCCTGGTGTTCGCTGCATCGGTGTTCGTGCCGTTCATCTACCTTGTGGCAAACGGCGCCCTCGACTGGGGGCCTATCAAGCGTGTGCGCCCAGTCGAGTCTCAGCCCGACCGGACCTCTTCGTCGACTGTCCGGCACGTCGGGCCGCCGAACGACCAGGCAGCGTAGGGGGCACATGGGCCTCGAAGACCTCAGCCACAACTTCCTCACCGGCTCGCTCGAGGAACTGGTGAAGTGGGCGCGCCGCTCCAGCGTCTGGCCGGCCACTTTCGGCCTTGCATGTTGCGCGATCGAGATGATGGCGGCCGGCGCGGCCGACTTCGACCTCGCACGCTTTGGCATGGAGGTGTTCAGAGGCTCGCCGCGCCAGGCCGACCTCATGGTCGTTGCCGGTCGCGTCTCCCAGAAGATGGCACCGGTGCTGCGCCAGGTCTACGACCAGATGGTCGAGCCGAAGTGGGTCATCTCGATGGGCGTGTGCGCCTCCACGGGCGGGATGTTCAACAATTACGCCATCGTCCAGGGAGTCGACCAGGTCGTCCCCGTGGATGTGTACGCCCCCGGCTGCCCGCCGAACCCGCAGACCCTCATCCACGCCATCTTGACCCTGCACGAGAAGATCCGCCTGGGCGAGCTCACCCGGCGGAGCCCCGGTGAGACCGGAGCCGGAATCGACCTTGCCGCAGAGCCGGCACGTCCCGGCTGGGTCGCACCTCCCTCGGGAGTGCGCCTGGGGACGCCCCGCTGATGACGGCCGCAGCCACGAGCGCGGCCGAGCTGGCCGGTTTGCCCGAGTCCCCCACGGTCGGCGCGGGCGGCCAGGAGGTGATCCACGTCACGCGCGAGCGTTATCTCGAGGTGACCGGAGCGCTCCGCGATGCAGGCTTTGAGATGTGCGCGGACCTGTGCGCCGTCGACTATCTGCGCCACCCCGATCGACCGCTGCCCGAAGCTGTGACGCCCGAACGCTTCGAGATCGTCGTCAACCTGCTCTCCCTCGAGCGCCGTCAAAGGGTGCGCCTGCGGGTACAGGTTCCCGCTAGTGACCCCGTAGTGCCGACGCTGTTCAACCTCTACCCCGGAACCGAGAACATGGAGCGGGAGGCGTTCGACCTGTTCGGAGTGTGTTTCGAGGGACATCCCGATCACACGCGAATACTCATGCCCGACGACTGGGAAGGTCACCCGCTGCGCAAGGACTATTCGGTCGGGCGCGTACCGGTGCAGTTCAAGCAAGCGCCAGGTCCACGTTGACTAGCGAGGAGCTCAAGGCGGAGACCTCTGAAGGGCTCCAGGAGCTGCAGGAGCGCGACGAGACCGGTCCGGTCGCCCTCGCCATCGAAGAAGGCTCACAGTTCCGCCTGCCGGAGGGGCCCGTGCTCAACCCGGGCGACATCGACGTCGAGTTCGGCGAAGACGAGACGATGATCATCAACATGGGCCCGCAGCACCCGTCGACCCATGGCGTGCTCCGCATCATGATGGAGCTCGAGGGCGAGACNNGAGGAGCTCACCTACGTCCAGGGCGCGACGAACGTCACGCGAATGGACTATCTGTCTCCCCTTCACAACGAGCTTGTCTTCTCGCTCGCCGCCGAGGCGTTGCTCGGTATCGAGATCCCCCCGCGGTCGACCTGGATCCGGATGCTCATGACAGAGCTCAACCGCATCTCCTCACACGTCATGTGGATGGCCACCAACGGGATGGACCTCGCTTCGACGTCGATGATGATCTACGGATTTCGCGATCGCGAGATGATCCTGTCGTTCTTCGAGAAGACGACCGGTCTTCGGATGAACCACGACTACATCCGGCCCGGTGGAGTCGCCGCGGACCTGCCCGACGGGTGGGAGGACGACGTCATGTCGATCGTCGAGACCATCCCGGGGCGCGTCGACGAGTACGACGAGTTGCTGACGGGCCAGCCGATCTTCAAACGTCGCACCGAAGGTGTCGGGATCATCTCGCCAGAGCTCGCCACGGCGATGTCGGCCACCGGGCCGATCCTTCGGGCCTCGGGCGTGGCCTGGGACCTCCGCCGTGCGATGCCCTATCTCGCCTACGACGAGGTCGATTTCGACGTCATCGTCGGCTCGGTGGGGGACACATTCGACAGGTACGCCGTGCGGATGAACGAGATCCGCGAGTCGTGCAAGATCGTTCGCCAGTGCGTCGAGAAGATGCCGCTCGGGGACTACCGGGCCCAGGACAAGAAGGTCACACCGCCGCCACGAGCGCGTATCGACGAATCGATGGAGGCGCTCATCCACCACTTCAAGATCTTCACGAGGGGCTTCGAGGTCCCTCCCGGTGAGGTGTACACGGCGATCGAGTCCCCCCGGGGCGAGCTCGGCTGTTATCTCGTCGCCGACGGGTCGAACAAGCCGTATCGGATGCACATACGCGGACCGAGCTTCGTGAACCTCCAGTCACTGCCACCGCTGCTTCGTGGTGGATTGATCGCTGACGCGATCGCCGTGATCTCTTCGGTGGACCCAGTCATGGGCGAGGTGGACCGCTGATGGGCCACCTGTCCTCCGACAACCGCGCAAGGGCGAAGGCGATCGTGGCCTGCTACCCCCAGCGTCGGTCCGCGCTCATTCCGCTGTGTCATCTGGCACAGGCGCAGGACGGCTGGCTCAGCGAAGAGGCGATGGAGGACATCGCCGGTCTTGTCGGCTGCACGCCCGCCGAGGTGCGGGGAACCGCGACTTTCTACGACATGTTGCACACCGAGCCGGTCGGCCGGCACGTCGTCACCGTCTGCACGAACATCGCCTGCATGCTCGCGGGCGCCTACGAGGTTCTCGATCACGCAGAGGCTTCGCTCAAGATCTCGGTTGGTCAGACCACTGAAGACGGCGAATTCACCCTCGAAGAGGCCGAATGCCTGGCGGGCTGCGACAATGCCCCGTGCGTGCAGGTGAACCACCGCTTTTTCGGGCCGCTCGACGCCGACGGTTTCGACGCGCTCATCGAGGACCTGCGCTCGGGCCGCCTCGCCGACACGGTGCCTCCGCACGGGATCTTGAGCCGGGTCGACCGCAATGTGGGCCTTCCCGCCCGCGCTCACAGATTGGGGACAGTGGCCGGCAAGCAGTCGGGCGCGGCGACGGGGGCGGTGCCCGAATGATCACCCGAGCGCCCCGGATCGTCACCTCGCGTGTAGAGCTCCCGGACTCGTTCACACTCGAGCGTTACCTGGCCACCGGTGGGTACGAGGGTCTTCGTAAGGCCCTGTCGATGACGCCCGCGGAGGTCGCCGCCGAAGTCAACAAGGCGAGCCTGCTCGGACGCGGCGGGGCCGGCTTCCCGGCGGGTCGCAAGTGGTCGATGCTGCGGCGGGCAGCCACGACCTACCTCGTCGTGAACGGTGACGAGAGCGAGCCCGCGACCTTCAAGGACCACATGCTGATCGAGCACGATCCGCACCAGATCATCGAGGGGACCGCGATCGCGGCCTACGCGACTGGAGTCGAGCTGGCGTTCATCTATTGCCGGGGAGAGTTCGCCCTCGGATTCGAACGTCTTCAGCAGGCGTGCAACGAGGCCTACGAACACGGGGCCCTAGGTGCCGACGTGCTCGGCAGCGGCTACGGGCTGGACATCGTGGTCCATCCCGGTGCCGGCGCCTATATCTGCGGCGAGGAGACGGCTCTGTTGGAGAGCCTCGAGGGAAAGCGCGGCTTTCCCCGCATCAAGCCGCCCTTCTTCCCCGCCGCCGTCGGCCTTTACGGAGAGCCGACGGTCGTCAACAACGTCGAGACCGTTTCCAACCTGCCCTGGATCGTCTCCCACGGTGGCGATGCTTTTACGGCCCTCGGTGAGGGTTCTTCGAGGGGAACCCGCCTCTTCGCCCTTTCCGGGCGCGTCGCGCGTCCCGGGTGGTTCGAGATCGAGATGTCGAAGACGACCTTCCGGGACCTCATCTACGACCCGTCGCTCGGAGCGGGCATTCCCGATGGAAAGAGCTTGCGGGCATTCATCCCCGGCGGGGTGTCTTCTCCGTGGTTCGGACCCGAACAGCTCGATCTCGGGCTGGACCAGGACGCGGTGGGCCAGGCCGGGTCGATGCTCGGGTCGGGGTCGGTCGTCGTCATGGACTCCGACACCTGCCCGGTCCGGGCCGCGTGGCGGATCGCGCGCTTTTTCCACCGCGAGTCGTGCGGTCAGTGCACGCCGTGCAGGGAGGGCAGCGGCTGGATCGAGAAGATCATGCACCGCCTCGAGCAGGGCCTTGGTCGCGAGGAGGACATCGAGCTTGTGCTCGATGCCTGTGACAACGTTTCGCCAGGCCTGGGGTGGCCGCCGAAGCAGACGACCATTTGCGTGCTCGGCCCGTCGATTCCCTCTGCGATCGTCTCGGTCGCGAAGCTGTTCCGAGACGAGCTGCTTGTCCATGTCAAAGACGGCGTCTGTCCATTCCCTCCGGACAAGGTTCGCCGTGGCTGAGGACCTCGAAGCCCCCGCGGCCGTCTCGGTCACCGTCGACGGGCGGGTCGTGGAGGCACGCAAGGGAGAGCTCATTATCGAGGCGGCCGAACGGGCCGGGATCTTCATTCCCCGTTTTTGCTACCACCCGCGGATGAAGTCGGTCGGGATGTGCCGGATGTGCCTCGTCGAGGTGTCCGGTCCTCGCGGCGCGAGCCTGCAGCCGGCCTGCTTCGTGGAGGTCGCCGACGGCCAGGAGGTGTTCACCGAGTCCGATGCAGCCCGCAAGGCCCAGGAGGGAGTACTCGAGTTCCTTCTCCTCAACCATCCCCTGGACTGCCCGGTGTGCGACAAGGGAGGCGAGTGCCCCCTTCAGGACCAGGCGGTATCCCACGGACCGGGGGAGAGCCGCTTCGTCGAAGAGAAACGCCACTGGGCCAAGCCGATCGAGATCGGCCCGCTCGTGCTGCTCGACCGGGAGCGCTGCATTCAGTGCGCACGCTGCACGAGATTCGCTGAGGAGGTGGCGGGCGAGCCCTTCATCGACTTCGCCGAACGCGGGGACCGGATAGAGGTCGCGATCTTCCCCGGTGAGCCGTTCAGGTCCTACTTCGGCGGCAACACGGTCCAGATCTGCCCGGTCGGCGCGCTGACGGCGACCCCGTACCGCTTCAAGTCTCGCCCTTGGGACCTCGAGCAGGTCGAGACGACGTGCACGACCTGCTCGGTCGGCTGCCGCATGGTCGCCCAGTCATCGGCGGGCGCGCTCGTTCGGTACCTCGGCGTCGACTCTGAACCGGTGAACCAAAGTTGGCTGTGCGATCGGGGCCGCTTCGGCTTTGAGGCAGTGGAGGCGCCCGAGCGTCTCAACAAGCCTCTGGTGCGATCGGAGACCAGGTTGGTCGAGTCCACCTGGAACCAGGCCTTGACCGCGGTCGCTGACAGGATCTTGCAGACACTCGATGGCTCCGGGCCTGCCGCGGTTGGTGTGATCGGCGGCTCCAGGCTTGCCAACGAGGACGCCTATGCCTGGGTAAGGCTCGTCAAGGGCGTCATCGGCACCGACAATTTCGATGCCCAGCTCGGCGACGGCCTGCCCGCCGAGCTCGTCGCCAGCTTGCCGCGCGCGACGATCGAGGAGACGGTCGCTGCCGGCACCGTCATCGTGCTCGCGGGCGATCTGCGCGAGGAGCTGCCGGTCCTTCACCTGCGGCTGCGCCAGGCCGCGGCGAACGACGGGCTGCGGATCATCGACTGCGCGCCGGTGGCGACAGGCCTGGAACAAGTGGCCACCTGGCTGCCTTACCGGCCAGGGGAGGCGGCTGAACTAGCACGGACCCTGGTCGCGACCGAGTCCGGCGACCGAGTGGTCATCGTGCTCGGCCGTCCGTCGCTCGCCGAGCCCCCGGCAGAGATAGCCGCCGCCGCGGCTGTGTTCGCCGCCGCTTGGCCATCGGCCCGCTTTCTCTCGGCGCTACGGCGTGCCAACGTCCACGGTGCGATCGATCTCGGGTGTGCGCCGGGAATGCTTCCCGGGCGAGTGACCCTCGAGGAGGCAGGCGCCTTCTTCGGCGAGCACTGGGGCTCGGTACCGGGAGCGCGTGGGCTCGACACTGCTGGAATGCTCGCCGCAGCGGCGTCCGGTGAGATAAAGATGCTGGTCCTGCTCGGTGCGGACCCGCTGTCGGACTTTCCTGACCGCGACCTCGCTGTCCGCGCACTCGAGCGTGTCGACTTCCTCGTGACGGTGGACACGGCGCCCAATCCCTCCTCGAGGCTCGCGGACGTCGTGCTTCCAGCAGCGGGGTACGCGGAGCGGGGAGGGTCCACCACGAACCTCGAAGGCCGAGTCACACGGCTCGCGGCCAAGGTCATGCCGCCCGGGGTCTCCCGGGCCGACTGGGTGATCGCCACAGAGCTCAGCGATCGCCTGGGTGCCCAGCTCGGTTTCGAGTCTCTCGACGGTATCTGGGCAGAGATCGAGAAGCTCGCGCCGGCACACTCCGGCTGCACCGTGGAAGCGCTGGCGGCGCCGGAAGCGGCAGACGGCATCGTCATCCCGCTCAAGCCGTCGGCTGTGCAGCTCACCCGGCGTCCACTGAGGCTCGACCCGATCGCGACACCCGGGATCGACTCGGTCTCCGAGCAGGGTGCGCCGCTTGGAGCAGGCGCGGCGATGTCCCCGGGCGTCGAGCCGGATGTGGATGTCCGCGCGGACGAGGACGACTTTGCGGACGATGAGTTTGCGGACGAGGAGGGCCCAGGCGAACTGGAGGCCCTCGAGGACGAGGTCTCGCCCGAGGACGTCTCAGTGCCTGTCGGCAATCGCAGGCCCGGTCTTGTTCGCTTTGCCCCAGGCGACTGGACGGGCTCCGGCTCGCTCCCGCCTGTTGACGAGAGCCCCTTCAGGCTCGTGGTCCGCCGCGGGTTGTACAACCACGGGACCCTCGTCCAGTCGGCAGGTTCGCTTGCCCCCTTGGCCGGGTCCCAGGAGCTTCGCCTTTCCCCGCAAGAGATGAGCCAGCTCGGCGTCGCGCCCGGTGACGAGGTGCGTGTTTCCACGCCTCGCGGCGAGCTCGTGGTCGCTGCCGTCGGCGATGGCGGCGTCCCGAGCGGCGTGGCTCTGCTTCAGTTCAACGCCGTCCCCGCTCATGAGACCGGTGCTTCCGCGCTCATCGACTGCTCTGTCAGGGTGGTCGGGCTCGACGTGGAGAAGGTGATCTGATGCCAGATCCGCTTTTTGCCCACGGGGTTGACCTCGGCGCGGTGGTCATCGTCGCTGTCAAGGTCCTCGTCGCGTTCGGGGTGCTCCTCGTCTCGGTGATGTTGGCCATCTGGTTCGAGCGCAAGGTCATCTCCGACATGCAGAACCGGATCGGACCGAACCGCGCCGGCCCCTACGGCATCCTCCAGACGCTGGCCGACGGCATCAAGCTGTTCTTCAAGGAGGACCTGCTGCCCGATCAGGCAGACCGTTTCGTGTTCAAGCTGGCGCCGTACCTGGCTCTCCTGCCCGCCCTGCTCATCTTCACGATCGTTCCGGTGGGCGGAGTGGTGACGATCGCACACCACACAGTGGAGCTGCAGGTGGCCGATCCAGCGGTCGGCATTCTGTTCCTTCTCGCGTTGTCGTCGGTGTCGGTCTACGCGACGATGCTCGCGGGCTGGTCCTCCGGCTCCAAGTACCCACTCCTCGGATCGATCCGCGCGTCAGCGCAGATGATCTCCTACGAAGCCGCCATGGGTCTGACAATCGCCATGGTCGTCATCGTCACGCACTCGTTGTCGACGCGGACGATCGTGGACTCCCAGGCAGCGAGCTTCTTTCACTGGAACATCTTCCGCCTCGGAATACTGCCCTTCCCGCTGTTCGCGGTGGCTGTGACCGCCGAGCTCAACCGCCCGCCCTTCGATCTGACCGAGGGGGAGCAGGAGCTCGTGGGCGGGTTCCACACCGAGTACTCGTCGCTGCGTTTCGCGCTGTTCTACCTGGCCGAGTTCATGAACACGATCACCATGTCGGCCGTGATGGTTACGCTGTTCTTCGGTGGCCCGGATGGTCCCGGCTTCCACTTCGTCCGTTGGCTGTGGCCGATCCTGTGGTTCGCCGGCAAGACCGTCGTGTTCATGTACGTCTACGTCTGGATACGCGCGGCCCTGCCCCGGCTGCGCTACGACCAGCTCATGGAGCTCGGCTGGAAGGTCCTGATCCCGCTCTCACTCGTATGGCTCCTGGTAGTGGCTGCCTTCCGGGTCGGAACGGTCTGGGGACTTGGGGTCTTCTTCGGTGGCGTGATCGTGGGCAGTGCGCTCTGGCAGGCCGTACTCGTCGGGCGTGCTCGTCGCGAGGTGCTCGAGGCGTCCAGGGCCGGGCGGCGGGGAGCGAATGACTCCTATCTGCGGGCGGTTCCCGAGCCAGACGGGGGCGAGTGATGGCGCGAGAGCCACGGAAGAAGATGTCGCTCGGGTTCCTCGGTGGTTTCGCCCTGACCTTGAAGCAGGTCGGCGAACCGAGAGTCACGACGCCTTACCCGGGCGAGAAAGTGGCCAAGCCGCCCCGGCTCCATGGTCGCCACGTCCTCAACCGCTACGAGGACGGGATGGAGAAGTGCATCGGCTGCGAGTTGTGCGCTGCGGTATGCCCGGCGGACTGCATCTACGTGCGGGGTCTTGACAATCCTCCCGACGCTCCGGTGTCGCCCGGCGAGCGGTACGGGTTCGTGTACGAGATCAACTACCTGCGCTGCATCCACTGCGACCTGTGCGTGGAGGCTTGCCCGACCGAAGCGATCACCGAGTCGAAGATGTTCGAGTTCTCTTTCACGAGCCGCTCCGACGCCATCTACACCAAAGAAGAGCTGGTGGTGGACGATGACGGCCTTCCGCGCCACCTTCCGTGGGAGGACTGGCGGCCGGGTGAGGCCGATCACACCTCCGGCTGGATGCGTGCGACCTCGCCGTCGGGCGCGGTCGAGTACGAAGGCGAAGTGCAGTGGTCCGGTGAGCTCGGCTTTGGAGTCCGTCCGCCAGAGGGCGGCCAGAGCGGCAATCGCAATGACGAGGCCACGGGCAACATATCGATCCGGACCGTCGAGAGGGACAAGATCTCGCGTCGTCTCGGGGGAAGGGTGCGCGGCACGTGACCCACGTTCTCGCCGCCACGATCCCCGATGCGATCACCTTTGTGATGGCCGCCGCAATATGTGTTGTCGGCGCGCTCGGCGTCGTGCTGGCACGCAACCCGGTCCACTCCGCCCTCATGCTGGTGATGACGCTGTTCGGCGTGGCGGTGCTGTTCGTCGAGGAGGACGCACAGTTTCTCGCCGCCGTGCAGGTCATCGTCTACGCCGGCGCGATCGTCGTGCTGTTCCTGTTCGTCATCATGCTGCTCGGCGTCGACCAGAAGGAGGTCTTTCAGCGAGATCCGCTTCCGGCCCAGCGGCCCGTCGCGATCGCCTTGGGGATCCTCGGGCTGGTGGAGGTGCTCGTCTTGGCGCGAGGTCGGTGGCCGAGCGGCGCGCGATCGGTGAGTGGGGCGATCGGAAGTCCGGCCAGCAACGTAAGCCTGATCGGGCGTTCGATTTTCACGACGTACTTGTTGGCTTTCGAAGTCACCTCCGCCCTGCTCGCAGTCGCGGTGGTTGGCGCGGTCGTGCTGGCGAGGCGACCCCGTCACTCGGTCGGTGGCAACGAAGACTCGACAGGGCCGGTCGCTGAGCCCGATGACGATCTCGGCGGCCCGGACGACACCGAGCCGGAAGGTGTCGAAGAGACGATCGTCGGCTCGGGGACCCCGCGTGGCGAGAGCGGCGACATCAAGACGAGCGGCAGCCTCGCCGATGTGGAGGTCACCGGGCCATGAGCGTCTCAGCTACCTGGTACCTCACACTCGCGGCAGTGCTGTTCACCATCGGCGCTGTTGGTCTGCTCGTACGCCGGAACGTCCTTGTGATGTTCATGTGCGTCGAGTTGATGCTGAACGCCGCGAACCTCACATTCGTCACCTTCGCCCGGCGGCTAAATGACATTGCCGGCCAGACGGCGGTCTTCTTCGTGCTCGTGGTCGCGGCCGCAGAGGTGGTCGTGGGCCTCGGGATCATCGTCTCGATCTACCGGCGACGCCCTGGGGCGACAGCCGATGACCTCCACGGGCTGAAGGGCTGATCGCTCCCATGCTCCGCGTCGCGTTCCTCATTCCGTTGCTCCCTCTGGCGGGCTTCGTGATCCTGCTGTTGTCGGGACGCAAGCTCGGCAACCCGCTCGCCGGGTGGCTCGCGACAATCATGGTGGCCGCTTCGTTCGTGGTCACAGTCGTTGTGTTCGCGGGTCTGTTCCGACTGCCCGCGGGTGGCCGCTCGTACACCCAGAACTGGTTCACCTGGATCTCAGCTGGTCACCTGCACGTCAACATGGGCCTTCTCGTCGACCCACTGTCGATGACCATGGCGGCGTTCGTGACCGGTGTGAGCGCCCTCATCCACCTCTACTCCATCGGCTACATGGAGCACGACGAGGACTTCCCGAAGTTCTTCCTGTACCTGAACCTGTTCGTGGCGGCGATGTTGCTGCTCGTACTCGCGAACAACTTCCTGCTCCTCTTCCTCGGGTGGGAAGGCGTCGGCGTCTGCTCGTACTTCCTCATCGGTTTCTGGTTCGAACGCGACACAGCCTCGAGCGCCGCCAAGAAGGCGATGATCTTCAACCGCATCGGGGACGCCGCGTTCCTCGTCGCACTGTTCCTGATCTACGAGCGCACCGGGAGCCTCGACTACCACACGGTCTTCTCCCACCTCGGCAGCGTCGGGGAGCCCTCTCTTGTCGCCATGGGCGTTCTGTTGTTCGCCGGCGCCGTCGGCAAGTCGGCCCAGATCCCGCTTTATCCATGGCTTGCCGACGCGATGGAAGGCCCGACTCCGGTCTCGGCGCTCATCCACGCCGCGACGATGGTGACCGCAGGCGTCTATCTCATGTGCAGGATCAATCCGATCCTTTACCGGGCGCCGGACGCCGCGCATGTCATCGCGATCATCGGCGCAGTGACTGCTCTGCTCGGTGCGACCATCGCCTGTGCTCAGAACGACATCAAGAAGATCCTCGCGTACTCGACGATCTCCCAGCTCGGCTACATGTTCCTGGCCGCTGGCATCGGCGCGTACGACGCGGCGATCTTCCTCATGCTCACGCACGCGTTCTACAAGGCCCTCCTCTTCTTGGGAGCCGGCTCGGTGATACACGCGATGAACGACGATCAGGACGTGAAGACGATGGGGGCCCTCGCACGGCTGATGCCGATCACGGCGGTGACGTTCTTCATCGGATGGCTCTCGATCGGCGGCCTACCGGTGTTCTCGGGCTTTTGGTCCAAGGGCGACGTGCTCTTGAACGGCTACGGGTTCAGTCCCGCCCTGTGGGTGGTCGGCGCCCTGACCGCCGTGCTCACGGCTTACTACCTGGGGCGCGCCTATCTGCTGGTGTTCCGGGGCCAGCAGCGCTGGGTCGAGGCCCGCAAGCCCGGAGATCGCGCGGGCCTCAAGCCTCACGACCCATCCTGGGTGATGTCGGTGCCCCTCATCGTGCTGGGCGCACTGTCGGCCGTTGGAGGGTTGATCAATCTCCCGATCCATCCTGACCTCGACTTCCTCGACCGTTGGCTGAGCCCGGTGTTCGCCTCGCGTCTGTTCCAGCACCATTGGGGCCTTGGGGGCGTATGGACCTTCGCGTTGATCGACGCGGCCCTCGCACTGCTCGGGGTCGCCCTGGCGGTCGCGTTGTGGGGTCACGCCTCAGAGCGCCCGGCGTTCGAGCCGGTCGTCCTGCAGCGCGCCTGGTACATCGACTGGGCCTATGACCGCTTCATCGCACGCCCGTCGACCGAGGTTGCGATCGAGACGTCCTCGGTCGTGGAGGCGAAGGGGATTGACGGGGCCGTGAACGGGTTCGCCTGGCTCGTGAGATCGACCGCTCGCCACCTGCGCAAAGTTCAGACCGGTTATGTCCGCAACTACGCGCTCGGGCTGGCCGGGGGCCTCGTGCTGGTCCTCGCGTACGTATTGACGAGGGCGTCATGACAAGCACGTTCCCGTACCTCACGACCCTCATCCTGCTGCCAGCTGGAGCGGCGGTTGTCATCGCCCTGATCCCGAGCGCCCAGCGGCGCCTCGTTCAGGTGGTGGGCTTCGTCGCCTCGCTGGCGGTGCTCGGCATCGCCTCGGCGGCGACGGTGGCTTTCACGTCTGGCTATGGCGGTTACCAGTTCGTGTCGAGCCATCAGTGGATCTCCGTGTTCGGGATCTCCTGGAGCCTCGGGATGGACGGCATCTCGCTCTTCCTCGTGTTGATGACCGGGCTGCTGTTCCCGATCGCTCTCGCAGCTTCTGGGGAAAGAGCGGCGGACAAGTCCTTCGTCGCCTGGATCCTTGTGCTCGAAGCCGGGTGCCTCGGGGGTTTTCTCGCCCTCGACCTGCTGCTCTTCTTCGTGTTTTTCGAGCTCACCCTCGTGCCGGTGTACTTCGTGATCGCCGGGTGGGGCCACGAGCGGCGTGGGTACGCGGCCGGCAAGTTCTTTCTCTACACACTCGGTGCGTCCGCCTTCTTGTTCGTCGGCATCCTTGCCCTGGTCGCGATCCACGCCTCGCAGACGGGAGTGACGACCTTCGACGTGCGGGCGCTGACCGACACGCACCTGTCCGGGACCGCAGGTGTGCTCCTGTTCCTCGGCTTCACGGCCGCCTTCGCAGTGAAGATGCCGCTCTTCCCGTTCCACACCTGGTCACCGGACGCCTACCGAGAGGCGCCAGCGGCAGGCTCGCTGCTTCTCGCCGGTGTCATGGCCAAGCTGGGCGCATACGGCATCATCCGTTTCGACCTCGCCTTGTTCCCACGCGCAGTCGTCACCTTGGCGCCCCTGCTGCTCAGCCTCGGGGCGATCGGCATCATTTACGGCGCCATCGTCGCGGCGGTGGAACGTGACTTGAAGCGCCTTGTCGCGTACTCCTCGCTGGCACACCTCGGCTTCATAGTGATCGGCGCGTTCGCCATCAGCCGTGAGGCGCTCACCGGCGCGGTCCTGCAGATGGTCAACCACGGGCTGTACACCGCAGCGCTCTTCATCTTGATAGCGCTCCTCTACAAGCGGCTCGGCACATTCTCGGTCAAAGAGATGCGCGGCCTTCAGCGTCGCATGCCCGTGTTGGCCGGAGTGTTCACGCTCGTGATGCTCGCCTCGATCGGCGTGCCAGGCCTGAACGGCTTCGTGGGGGAGTTCCTCATCCTCGCCGGCACGTTCTTGACCCACCGGTGGTGGGCCGTGGTCGCGACTGCGGGCGTGGTGCTTGCGGCGGTTTATCTCCTGTGGGCTTACCAACAGGCCTTCCAGGGCAAGCCCACCATCGAGGCGGGCGCGGTGCATGACCTCTCCTGGCGTGAGGGGCTCACCTTGGCTCCCCTCGTCATCTTGATCGTGCTGTTGGGCATCTTCCCCGGCCCGCTGTTGAACCGCATCGGCCCGTCGGTAACCCAGGTCGTCACCCACGTCGAAGTCGTGGCGCACCAGCGCCCGCCGCAGGTCGGATCGCCTGGTGTGGCGCTTCGGACAACCGGAGCGCAGCGATGAAACTGCTCGCCGTCTTGACCATCGTCACACCGCACGTCAACTATGTGGCGATTCTCCCCGAGCTGATCCTCATCGGCGGAGCGCTCCTACTGCTCGTCTCGGGCCAGCTCGTGTTCGCCAAGATACCGACCGCCTTCTACTCGATCGGCTCGGGCGCGATCGCGGCTGCGGCGCTCGTCGCTTCGCTGGTCATCTGGCACGACGTGCAGGCGCGTGGGCCGTTCACCACGATCGCGGACTCCGTGGCGGTCGACGGCTTCGCGATCGTGTTCTTGGTGCTCGTGTCGTGCATCTTGATCCTCGCCTCGGCGATCGCCAACGACTTCCTGGTCCGCGAGGGGATAGACGGTCCGGAGTACCACGTGCTGGCGCTGTTGGCAGGCTCGGGTGCGATGCTCATGGCAGCGGCCAACGACCTGATCCTCATCTTCGTCGCTCTCGAGATCATGTCGATCCCGCTCTACATCCTCGCCGGGATGGACTCGCGGCGCCGCGAGTCGGGCGAAGCCGCCATCAAGTACTTCGTCCTCGGCGCTTTCTCGTCGGCCATCTTCGTGTACGGGATCGCTCTTGTGTACGGGGCGACAGGGTCGACCAATCTCCCCCAGATAGCGTCCTACCTGAACACCAACATCATCACTTCGAACGGCGTCCTCCTCGCCGGGCTCGGCCTGTTGCTCGTCGGCTTCGGCTTCAAGGTATCGGCCGTCCCGTTCCACATGTGGACGCCGGACGTCTACCAGGGCGCACCGACGCCCGCTACCGGCTTCATGACAGCGCTTGCCAAAGCCGGGGGATTCGCGGCCCTGCTGCGCGTTTTCTTCTCGACTTTCGGGGTGCTTCGCACGGACTGGCAACCGCTCTTGTGGGCGATAGCGATAGTCACTTTGCTGCTAGGCGCGATTCTCGGTCTCGTGCAGCGCGACGTGAAGCGGATGCTCGCGTACTCGTCGATCAACCACGCGGGATTCATTCTCGTCGGCCTCGCGGCCGCGACAAGCCAGGGGATCTCCGGAAGTGTCTATTACGTGTTCGTGTACGCGATCTTGGTGCTCGGCAGCTTCGCCGTGATCACCCTCGTCGGCGGCAAGGGTGACGAGAACCACGACCTCGACGCCTACCGCGGCCTTGGTCGGCGCCAGCCGGTACTCGCTTTCGCCTTTGCATTGCTGCTTCTCGGCCAGACCGGGATCCCGCTCACCACAGGCTTCCTGGCCAAGCTGTATGTCATCACGGCTGCTGTGAGGGCCCACTCGTACGCGCTGGCCGTCATCGCCATGCTGTCGGCGGCCATCGCCGCTGCGTTCTACCTGCGTCTTGTCTTCCTCATGTACGGCGTCAAGCTCCCGGTGGGGTCGGGGGGCGACGAGGGTGCGCTGTCGTTGCCGGTCACAGGTGAGCCCGACGACGGGCTGGACCCGACGGGGTCTGTGCCGACGGGCGTGAACATCGGGCGCGTAGTGGTGCCGGTCCCGACCGCGGTCGCGATCTTCGTCACCGTCGCGGTCACGGTCGTGTTCGGCATCTGGCCGGGACCGCTGGTCGACTTCGTGCACGCCGCCCACTTCTTGTTCTGAGACCTTCCGGCCGCCGGCTCGCCGCCGGCGCTGTGGAGCTTCGTCAGGTCGAACGGTGACCGGATGTCTCCGCTGAATGTGTCGCGTCGCCCGACGAGCCGTGGAGCATCTCGAGGCCGTGACCGGCTCCGGGAGGCTGGAAGAACCTTCCGATCAGGGGAAGCTCCCAGAAAGACTCTGCTCGCGCTATGGCCAGTGCTATCGGCAGCGTGTTCTCGGCCGCGTCCCACACCACGTAACGCGGCAGCCACTCGGGCCCGAACTTCGCGTTGAAGCGCCACAGCGACTCGATCTGCATCGAGTCCGACATCCGTCTCAGGAGCCACCGCTGGATGCCACCTCCGTCCTCGCCGGCGAGGACGGCCCGCATGGCGGCGAAGTTGAGCCCGAGGTGCTCGTCTCCGCGGCTCGCCAGCCGCTCGATGGTCCGCACGAGGATGAAGTCGAGCAGGCCGTTGGGGTGCTCGCCGTCGTCACGGCGCATGAGGTCGAGAGAGTAACCGCGTATCCCGGGCGCAGGGACGAACTGGCAGAACGCAACCGGGTGTCCGTCGGGACCGTGTGCGACCGTGAGCAGGAGGCCCTTGTCGCGAGGATCGAACACGCGCCCGAGCGTCATCGAGAAGCCGCGTTCGACCTCACCCCGTCGCCTCTGCACCATGACGGCCTGCACCGCTTGCTCGAGATCGGGGTCGATCAGCGCCGGATCGTGGAAAGAGATCGTGTAGCCGTAGTTCGCGATCCGGTTGACCGCTTGACGCAGGCCCTTGCGCGCTCCGCCCTCCAGCGAAAAGGTCCGGACGTCGACGACACCCTCGTCACCGATGTACCGCTCGTGCATACCGGACCGGCGGTAGACGCCGAGCCACTCTTCGCCGGCGCCGAGCACGGCCACCGACCAGCCGCGGTCGTCGGCGAAGCGGCGAAACGCCGACCAGAGCTCGTCGCGCTCCTCGGGCTCGCAGATCGGGTCGGGGGAGACGAGGCAGATGCCGCCGTAGATCCCGTAGGCGACGAGGCCGTCGCGTTCGAGGAAGGCCTGCTTGTCACTGCGGAGCGCGAAGTAGTCGAGCGTCCCGGTGCCGAGGCGCCGNNGCGAGCAGAGCCGGGTACAAAAAGGCGTCCACCCGGGCATTGAGCGCCACCGTCCGGACACCGACCAGTCGCCCGGCGGTGGCCCACCAGGCTTGGTCCCAGGTGATCGGGCTACGGCCACGATGGGTCGGGACGACGCTCCAGAGCACCGTGGCCCCGATGAAGGTGACCCCGATCACGCCGCCCAGGAGCGTGGCAAGGCCGGCCCGCAGCGAAGGCAGGTCGAATCGCGCCCGGAACGAGTTCCTCGCCCACCACAGCACCGCCACGAGCACGAGGGCGGCGGTCGACTGGACCACCTCGCCATGACGGATCAGGTGTAGCGCGACCGTGCCGGCGAGGAGTCCGATCGAGACGAGCCACGCCAGGCGCTGGCCCCGTCTGACGCCGCGGGCGACCGCCAGTAGTCCGACGCCGGCCAGCGCGACGAGGGCGCCCGCGGCCTCGCTCACCCCGAGAGGGATGTAGCCGAGCAAGGGATGGAGCCGCCCGCGGACTTGTGGGGGCACGACGGCCGAGATGAGGTCGGTGAGTCCCAGGATCGCGATCCCGGCCGAGGCGAGCCGCCGCACCCGCCTGAGGCTGCGGGCCGAGTCGGCGACCGGTGGCCACACGTGGCCGCCGGGGAAGGAGGCGACCACTTCAGGTTCGCCGCCGTTGTGCAAGAGGCGCCCGGCCGCGAATCGCTCCAGCACCGTCGCCGGGCGGAGGTAGCTGCGGGCGAGGAGGAGCTTTGCGTGCACCTGCGCTCCCGCCTCGATCTCGACCCAGGAGAGCTGTTGGATGTGGACGAAGACCGGGGGCAGGCCGAGGCGCGAAGGCCGCTCCTCCACGACTTCGCCGCACGCGCCCGAGTTTGCGTAAAAGCCGGTGCCGACCCGCGCGAGCTCAGGTTGGAGCGTGTGGCCGGTCACAAGGCCGACACCGCCGCCAGCGAGGATCCGACGGGACGCTTCGCGGGCCCTGTCGTTGGCATGGTGGGCTGATGGGCCGAGCAGCGACCGCCCGGCCGAATGCCAGACCCTGTGATTGACGAGCACCAGCACCAGTCCCGCCACGATCACCTCGACCACGAGCGTGAGCCCCAGGCCGAGCAGCCGGGAAGAGAAGGGCTCGAGTTTTCGTGGCACACCGAACAGCCAGTAGTCGGGGAGCCGCGACAACAGTGCCGCCGCGATGGGAACCAAGAGCCACCAGAGCCATCGGACCACGCGGCGGTAGGTGAGACGTGAGGCCACGAAACGGGGCAAGCCCGAAGGATCGATCAGCCGGTCGATGCCCGCGAGCCAGGGCGAGCTTGATCCTGCCAGCGAGGGCAGGATCTCCGCCACGGCGTGGTGGCCGAGCGGCGTGTCACGCGGGTCGGCCGGGTCGACGAAGGCGTTGCGCTCGTCGAATCGCCAGCCGGGTTCGATGCAGACCTGTTTGGGCCCCGCCGCGGTCGCCACCTGCAGCTCCACGGTGAGAGCAACTTCGAAGCCGGCTGCGATGACAGCTGCAATCGCGGCCGGGTCGTAGAGGATCGCCCTATCGCGGTTGCCAGGAAGCAGGATCGCCCGGCGGCCGCTGTCGGCCGCCAGGTAGCTGGTGAGTGCCTGACCCAGCTCCCGGTGCGCTCCGAGTGCTGACGCCGGGTTGCCACCGGGAGGCACCAAGAGGTCGAACGCGTTGCCGGCGACGACAACGGCTCCCGGGCCCTCGGCGCGCTCGAGAGCGCGCGCGAGCTCCACCGATGCGGATCCGGACGTTTCGGTGCGCTTTGCGCCGAGGAAAAGGTCGCTGACGACGATCACTCGCCAGCCGACGGGGACCGCCAGACGGGCGACCTTGACGTACTCGGGCATGTGCGCTCCATTGTTGCAGTCAGCCAGGCCGCCGGTCGGTAGGGTGGGTCACCGGCGCCGGCGGGCCGACGTCCAGCTTGTTGCGAGCAGATCGGCGTGTGCCAGGAAGCAGTGAGGGAGGCGATGATGGGCGACGCGACCGGGGGCCAAGCACAGGGCGCCGCGATCGAGGACTACCTTGCCGAGTTGAGGACGTTCCCGCCTCCTGAGGGATTTGCCCGCTCGGCACTCGTCTCCGACCGGGCCATGTACGACCGGGCGGATGCCGATCCCGAAGAGTTCTGGGCCGAACAGGCCCGAAGTCTGACCTGGTTCGAGCCGTGGGACAAGGTGCTCGACTGGCAGCTGCCGTTCGCGAAATGGTTCGTCGGTGGTCGCTTGAACGTGGCGTTCAACTGCCTCGACCGTCACGTCGAGGCAGGCATCGGCGACAGGGTCGCGTTCTATTTCGAAGGCGAGCCTGGAGACCGCCGCACGATCACCTACGCGCAGCTCCTCGATGAGGTCGGGCGTTGCGCGAACGCGCTGCGGTCCTTGGGCATCGAGCGGGGTGACCGGGTGGCCATCTACATGCCGATGATCCCGGAGCTTCCCGTGGCGATGCTGGCGTGCGCGCGGATCGGGGCCGCTCACTCGGTGGTGTTCGGGGGCTTCTCGGCTGACGCCCTGCGCGATCGGATCGAGGACGCCAGTGCCCGGCTGCTGATCACTGCTGACGGTGGTTGGCGACGCGGGCACGCCGTCGAGCTGAAGACCAACGCCGACCACGCGCTCTCGAGCGGAGCACCCTCGATCGAGAGCGTGCTCGTCGTTCGCCGCCTCGGCGACGGCGCGAAGAACCTGATCATGAAACAAGGGCGAGACCACTGGTGGCACGAGTTGGTCTCCGAGCACGATCCTCACAGCCCGGCGGAGGCGATGGATGCCGAGGACCTGCTCTTCCTGCTCTACACCTCGGGCACGACCGCCCGTCCGAAGGGGATCATGCACACCACCGGTGGGTATCTGACCCAGGTCGCGTTCACGCACCGGACAGTCTTCGACCTGAAGCCAGAGACGGATGTCTACTGGTGCGCCGCCGACATCGGGTGGGTCACCGGCCACAGCTACATCGTCTACGGACCGCTCGCGAACGGGGCGACGAGCGTCTTGTACGAAGGCACGCCAGACTTCCCGGACCGGGACCGCTGGTGGTCGATCATCGAGCGCTACGGGGTCACGACGCTGTACACCGCTCCGACTGCCATCCGGACCTTCATGAAGTGGGGGACCGAGCAACCCGCTGCGCACGACCTGTCGAGCCTGCGGGTGCTGGGCTCGGTCGGTGAGCCGATCAACCCCGAGGCATGGATCTGGTACTGGAAGCACATCGGTCAAGGCCGCTGCCCGATAGTCGACACGTGGTGGCAGACCGAGACCGGCGCCATCATGATCTCGCCGCTGCCCGGGGTCACGACCTTGAAGCCGGGAAGCGCGACCTTCCCGTTGCCGGGGATCGGGGCCGAGGTCGTCGACGACGCCGGTAGGCAGGTGGAACACGGCGGCGGGTACCTCACCCTCACGCGGCCGTGGCCGGCCATGCTGCGGGGAATATACGGCGACCCGCAGCGATACCGCCAGACTTACTGGAGCCGCTTCGAGGGTCGTTACTTCGCCGGCGACGGGGCAAAGATCGACGAAGAAGGGTACTTCTGGCTGCTCGGGCGGGTCGACGACGTCATGAACGTGTCGGGTCACCGCGTTTCCACGACCGAGGTCGAGTCCGCGCTCGTCGACCATCCGAGCGTGGCGGAGGCCGCCGTGGTCGGTGCCAACGATGCGACGACCGGGCAGACGATCATCGCCTTTGTCACCTTGAAGCTGGGTCTCGAACTCGGCCCAGAGCACGCCGAGGTCCTGCGAGCGCACGTCGTCGAGAAGATCGGGGCTATCGCCCGGCCGAAGGTGATCATCTTCACCGACGACCTTCCCAAGACGCGGTCGGGCAAGATCATGCGGCGGCTTTTGAGGGATGTCGCGGAGGGTCGTGACCTCGGCGACACGACCACCTTGGCAGACCCTGCTGTCGTGGCCGAGCTCCGTCGTCGTGCCTCGAGCGGCGCCGCCGAGCAATGAGTGCCGGGCGGAGGCAGGGTCCGAGCGATGTCCCGGACTGCTGCCCGCCGGTCCCTGCGGCCGGTCCGGCGCCAGGCGGCGGCATCGTCGCCAGCTAGGCACCTTGGCGCAGCCGCCGTGCTGGGCCTTGTCGACGGTGGTGACCCATGCAGGACTTAGAAGTCCGACTGGCTCCTCAGGACGAGCCCGCCAAACTGGGGCCTCAAGCCGTCCTGAGCTCGAAGGTCCATTCGCTTGACCGAGGCTGAGGCCTCATTCGCGGAAGTTGCCGAACTGGAGGGGGATTTCGAGGTCCTGCTCCTTCAAGGCAGCGATCACTGCCTGCAGATCGTCGCGCTTCTTGCCGGTGACGCGGACCTGATCACCCTGGGTCTGGGACTGGACGCCCTTCATGCCAAGGTCCTTGACGACCTTGTTGATCTTCTTCGCGTGGTCCGCCGAGATGCCGGCGTTCAGCGCGGCAATCTGGCGCAGGGTGCCCTTGGACGCCTCTTCGATCTTGCCGTAGGAGACGGCCTTCAAAGAGACGTGCCGGCGTACCAGCTTTTCCTCCAGGACCTGGACCAGGGCGCGCCGGCGGTCCTCAGTGGGCGCGTTCAGTTCGATCTCGTTGCCCTTCAGCTCGACGTTCGCGCCCGTGTCCTTGAAGTCGAAACGGGTGGCGACTTCACGACTCGCCTGGTCGACTGCATTGCGGACTTCTTGCATGTCGACCTCGGATGTGACATCAAAGCTTGGCACGCACGCACGCTAGCAAGGCTGGTCACGCCTCCGCCTTGCGAAGTGAGCCCGCGCAGGCGACTATCGTGTCCGCCGACGGGTCGGTACCCAAGTGGCCAACGGGGGCAGACTGTAAATCTGCTGGCTCAGCCTTCGAAGGTTCGAATCCTTCCCGGCCCACCGTCGCCGAGCAGTTCCGAACGTACCGCCGCAGCCGGTTCTCAGCCGGCTTCGTGGCCCTTGTCCAGACCCGTGGCCTCCATCTAGAGCTACAGCGAGTCCTTCAGGGGCCCCGCCCGGCAACGAGAAGTGCCTCAAAGCTCCGATGGTCGATGTTCGAGGTGCCCGCCAGCTTTCCGTGCGCGCAGGCGATTTCAGGATGAGGCCGGGCTCAGCCGGGTCCGGCGGAGCCGGTTGCCAATGCCTCCTCGGAGCGATCCTCAGGGCGGCGGGACAACACAATTGCCGCCAGGGCGAGGACGAGCATTCCCGTGAGCCCCAGCCCCGATGCCGAGAGTCCTGCTTTGAGCCCTGGAGGCGCGTACCTGAAGGTGATCAGCGTCGTTCCCCGGGTTACGTCAAAGGACTGCACCAGGCCGTCGCGGTGCAGGGCGATCGCCTCGGCCCGGCCATCATGATCGCTGGTCGCGCTCCAGCCGGGGATGTCTGCGACTGACCTGACCACCGTGGCCGCTGCCGCCGAGGTCACGGCCACGGTCTCGGTGGCGGTCCAAGGCGATGAAGCGATCACGCGGACCTTGAAACCACTTTTCGCATCGCCGGTCCATCCGCTGAGCCAGAACGAGCCGGACGCCCTCCGGTTGATGTAGGCGGCGAACGGCCCGATTGTCCCGGCAGCCACCCAGTGCGGGGCCGTCAGGTCAGCCGACAGAGGCCCGTCGAGGCTGTAGGCGCTGCCGGAGCGGGTCGTGACCAGGACCGAGGTGATCGTCAACGAAGCTCCTGTCCGGTCCTCGGTCACGAGGCCAACCGAGG
This sequence comes from Acidimicrobiaceae bacterium, assembly GCA_003140595.1. Taxonomy (GTDB): domain Bacteria; phylum Actinomycetota; class Acidimicrobiia; order Acidimicrobiales; family Bog-793; genus Fen-455. Next base: position 26,872 of record PLKG01000063.1, read on the forward strand.
CGCTGGACGGTCCGAAAACGACGATGACCTCGTCCGAGCCCGGCTTTCCGACCGCGACCCGAGCTGTCTCGGGGGCCTTTTTTGCTCCGCTCGCCGTCACGAGACGTACGTCGTCTCCGAGCTCCTCCAACTCCTTCGGCGAGGCCTTGGTCCCGGAGAGCTCGAGGGTCACCGTGTGTGGCTCGAGGTCGCGCCCGAACCATCTGGTCGAGGTCTGGCCGGCTAAGAGCTTGATCGGTGACCGAACGGGCCCGATGCCGGCGATCGCTGGAGTGGCGAGGCCCGGAAGCGTGTTGGTGACGGGTTGGTAGGGCGACCGCAGTGAGCGGGGAATCGAAAGCTCGTCGGGAACTGTGAGCAGCACCCGGACATCGAGGGAGTCGAAGACCCCCGTCGTCAACACCGCCGGGTTGAGGTCGTCCTGGGTGTGGGTGCCCGTCGCGGTGGCATATGGCGCCCATGTGAGCGAGCCGTATCCCTGGGCACTGGGCAGGCCGGACATCACATTGGCGTCAGGTGCCCCGATCTGGTTGAGCGCGACGCCGCCCGAACGCGCCGGGTCGACGATGAGGTAGCGCCCCTCGGGGCCGAGCCTCGCGGCAAGTTGGGCCTGCAGCGGGTTGGTCGCATCGAGGGCCCTCGCGTAGAGGGGAGCCAGCGAAGACTGGTTTGCGGTGAACACGAGCAGGTCGACTATGACCAGTGCGGCGATGGCGGCGGCCATGCGCCGGCGCGGCCACGCGGGACCGAAGATCACGATCGCAGCCGCGGCGAGTGCGATCGCGGTGGTGACGGCGAGATAGGCGGCGATGGCCCTCAAGGACCAGTTCGAGCCTGAGACCGCGTGGAGGATGCCCCCATAGGCCTTGGAGGTGAAGACCGTGGCTGCGACAAGGCCCAGCACGGCGAGCGGCGCGACGATCCCGCTTGCCAGCGCCAGCGGGCTCGCGCGCCGAGGTGCCGTCGCGAGCTGATCTTCGACCCAGTGGCCGAGGAGCATCGACGAGGCGAGCGAAAAGAGCACCAGTGCCCGACTCGGGAGCCGTTGGTCACCTATCACAGGCAGGTGGAGGAGCAGGTGCTCGACCGGAGTGCGGGCTCCGAGGGCCAACAGCAGGCCGATGGCGCCGATGAGGTACCAGACGCGCCAGTGCGCAGCGTGCTCGGAGCGCCATCTGGGCACAAGAGCCACAATCGCGACGAGAGACAGGATGCCGCAGTAGGCGTCCAGCTCGGCCAGGTTGTACGGGCCTGCGTAAGCCTCGAGACCGATCGGACCGCCACCCAGGAGGTGAGGCACCACCGAGACGAGCAGTTCCGCCGCGGACACAGAGCCCGAAGCGGCGAATTGGTAGGTTGCGCGGGCGCGCTCTGTGACTGAGAGGAACTCGGCGGTCGGTATCCACTGCACCGCGCTTGCCAACAGACCTGCGCTAGAACCGGCAGCTGCCCAACCGAGCCAGGCAAGCCGCCGCCCGCGTTCGCCGATCAACAGGTGGCCGCCGTAGGCGGCGAATGCCACGAGCGTGTCGATCACGATGTCCGGGCTGCCTGACAGCCCGACGCACGCGAGCGCGACGGCCAGCACCAACGCCCAGGTTGCTCGGCGACCCGGCCGGTCGCGGACGATCCCGTCAAGGGCGACCAGGCACCAGATGAGTGACGCCGAGGCGGACACGAAGTCGATGTGGACGATCTGTGACGAGACGAAGCCACCGAGCCCGAACGTGGCGCCGCCGAGAGTCGCTGCCAGCGTCCGGCATCTGTTGTGCCGCAGGAGCACGAATGCGCCGATGGCTCCGGCGCCAAGGGTCAGTGCCTCCGCCAGGACCCAAGCGGTGAGGTGGGGCAGGAAGACGAACAGCAGAGTGCTCGGGAGCAGAGCGTGAGCGCTGGCCCCCGCCAGGAGAGGAGTTCCGGACCAGAGGTACGGGTCATAGACGGGAAGCTGGCCGTGGGCGATGAGCTGGCCTGACAACACCGACAGCGGGTAGTTCTGCGCCAGGTCGTCACCGGTGAGCAGTGGATAGCCCGCGAGCGCAGCGGCGGACAAGGCGACCAGCGGGATGGCGAGCAACAGCGACATGGCCAGGGCGTCGCGCCGCCCGAGGTAGTGGATCTTCTGGGAGTCGGTCATCGCTGCCCGGGGCGGGTCGGCCGCCGCTTGCGCCACTTCAAGCACCGTCCGACCGTAGCCAATTCCAGCTGGTGTACTTCGTCAGTCAGCTCCTGGGCCGGTCGCCGCCGAGTGCGGAGGGCCTTGGGTAGGATCGCTCCGCATAAGAACACCGAGAGGTCGCGCCGTGACGGCGCCGAAAACCTTGGAGCGTGCCCCCCAGCAAGCAAGTTCTGGGTCTGATCACGCCTGGCCCTCCTTCGGTCGGCTGAACGGGCCGATCGATCGTGCACGCGGCCAGATCGATCGGGGGGTCGGCTTCCTCGCCCGTATGCGCACGCCGCTCGGCAACGTGCAGCCTTACGTGCCGGGCGAGACGCAGGTCGCGCGGTTGCTGGCGGTGCCGGCGATCATCGGGTTTGTCAGCACCATCGCCATCGCCGTCGGGGCTTCGTTGCCGAGCTCTCCCTTTACTTGGAAGTCCTGTTCAGGCATCGTGTCCGGCTCGGTCACCGTCTGCCATCCGTGGTTCTTCGGCATCCCTTCGCCACCGATGGTGGCCGGCGCTCCGTTGCCCGCGAACAAGAACCTCTTCATCGGCCTCGTCGCGGTCTACGGGGGCATGGTGATCATGTTGCAGGCCTGGATCGCCCTGATCCGGATTGCGCGCCGTCACCGCGGTCTACCGGTGAGATCCTTCGTGGCTGTTTTTGCCGCGTGGACGGCGCCGCTCCTGGTCGTCGCGCCGCTGTTCAGCCGGGACTCCTACAGCTACGCGGCCCAGGGCGAGATGATGAGCCGCGGGATCAGCCCGTACTCGTTCGGGCCGGCGGTGCTCGGGGTGAACGCCTTCTCAGGGCTGGTCGACAAGCTGTGGGCGGACGTGACCTCGCCGTACGGGCCCGTGTTCCTCTGGATGGCAGGAGTCAACGCGACTGTCGTCCGCCACGACGAGCTCCTCGCAGTCGTCGGCTTCCGCGTGCTCGCGCTCATCGGAGTCGTGATGATCGGGATCTTCGTGCCGCGGCTGGCCCGCTCTTACGGCCAGGATGCCTCTGTCGCCTTCGTGCTCGCCGTGCTGAATCCGCTCGTGCTGTTACACCTGGTAGCCGGCTCACACAACGACGCGCTGATGCTCGGGTTCCTGCTTGCCGGGCTCTGGTTCGCACGTGAGGGTCGGCCGGTCGTCGGTGTGCTGCTCTGCACGATCGGGGCGATGATCAAGATCCCTGCCTTCGTCGGCGTGGTGTACATCGGATGGGCCTGGCGAGGCGACGACGCGCCGTGGCGTTCCCGGCTCAGGCCCACCGTCATCGCGACCGGCTTCGCCCTTGTCATCATGGCGGCGGTATCACAGATGGTCGGGCTCGGCTGGGGTTGGGTGACAGCGCTCGGCAACAGCGCAACGGTCAGGTCGTGGAGCGACCCTCCCACGATCGCGGGCTCATTGGCGGCCAAGGTGTTCGAGCTGGTCGGGCTAGGAAACCACCAGCCGATTCTCGTGCGCGGAGCCAAGGACATCGGACTTGCAGTCGCAGCGGCCATAGCCCTGCGCCTTTTGTGGCGCGCACGGGACGCCACGGCGATGCGGGCGATGGGCTTGACACTGCTGGCGGTGGTCTTGCTGGGACCGGCAGTGCAACCCTGGTACATCGCGTGGTCCATGGTGGTTCTCGGCACGATCGCGGAACACCGTCTCAGGATCCTTCTCGTCGTGCTCTCGATCATTGCCTGCTTCCTCGGCTTGCCCGGAGCCGGAGCGCTCGTCCTCCAGTTCGGCGAGGCCAATCCGGTCCTCATCGCCACCGCATCTCTCGCCCTGCTCCTCCTGCTCGCCATCCCGCTCGTCATGAGGGTCCGAAGGGCGCTGAGAACGACCGACGAGGATCGCCTGTCGGTTGAATTGCGGGCTTGAGCCGCCCCGCCCCTCGATCGAGCCTCGCGGTCGCTCGACTGCTCGCTTGCGGTTAGAGGAGGCGCTGCAGGAGGGCGACGTCCACCCAGCGGCCGAACTTGCGGCCGATCTCTCGCTCGACGCCGATGAGGTCGAAGCCGCAGGCCTGGTGCAGTGCAACCGACGCCTGCTGGGTGGCGCTGACCCGGGCAACGATGGAATGAAAGCCATGGGTCCGGGCCAGGACGACGGCTTCAGTGAGCAGCTGCCGCCCGACCCCCATTCCGCGGTGTTGCGCCGCCACGTAGATCGAGTCCTCCACGGCGGTCGCGTAGCCGGGGCGCGGGCGGTACGGCGACAGCGACGCAAAGCCGACGACCTGGCCACCGTCGTCGGCGACGACGACCGGGTACACGCCCGAGTGCGCCACCATCCAGGCCCTTTGCTCTTCGGTCGTGCGTGCGACGAGATCGAGCGTGGCGGTCGAACCGGTCACTTCGAGGTTGTAGATCTGACGGATGGTCTCGGCGTCGGCGAGGTTCGCGAGGCGAATATCCACGCGCAGCATCGTAAATGACGCGCCCGCTGGGTTCTTGGGCCGGTCGCGGATATGATCAGCCCTCGCGGGAGCGCCAGCCGATGGTGACTGGCACCGCCCCCTTAGCTCAGTCGGCAGAGCACGGCCATGGTAAGGCCGGTGTCGTCGGTTCGATTCCGACAGGGGGCTCCGCGGCGGCGTAGCTCAGTTGGTAAGAGCACACGGCTCATAATCGTGGGGTCGCCGGTTCGAGTCCGGCCGCCGCTACCGAAAGTGGAGCAGAGGAGTTCAACATGGCCAAGAACGAGAAGCGAGTCAAGGTGACCCTCGCCTGCGAGGTGTGCAAGCGGAGGAACTACATCACCATGAAGAACAAGCAGAACGACCGCGAGCGGATCGAGATGAAGAAGTACTGCCAGTTCGACCGGCAGCACACAGTTCACAAGGAAACGCGCTGAACCGCGAGGCCGACGACCTCGCCTACGCCGTCGAGCTCGCCCGACGCGGGGACAGGGCGGCCTTCGAGCACCTGGTTCGGGCCACTTCGACCGACTGCTACGCCTTGGCGCTGCGTCTCGTGGGCAATGAGCACGACGCCCGAGACGTGCTTCAGGAAACATATCTGCGCGCCTTCCGCAAGCTTGGCAAGTTCCGCGGAGACTCCACTTTCGGAACCTGGCTGTATCGCATCACCGTGAACTGCTCAGCCACCTTCGTGGCAAAGCGGCGGCGGACATCCCACGTCGAGCTCGACGACGACCTCGAGGTCCTGGACACGCGCTCTGAGCGCGATCCGGAGACAGCGGCCGGCACAGCCGACGACAGGGAGCGCCTCGTAGAGGCCCTTTCGGAACTTCCGGACCAGATGCGGCTGGTGGTCGTGCTCAGGGACGTCTACGACCTGACGCACGAGGAGATCGCCCGGGAGCTCGGCATCAGCCAGACCGCGGCCAAGGTACGCCTGCACCGGGCTCGCCGGCGCCTGCGCGAGCAGTTGTTCGCACCGGCCGGCGCGGCGGGCGGGCTGAGCCGTGCGAGGCAGCATCCACGCACCCCCGCCGGAGAGGGGAGCAGGGCTGGCGTCCGCGCCGGCTCAGAGGTTGGTTTTGGAGCCGACATGACGGTCGGTTCCGAGTTCCAAACTGAAGAGGCGACCAGCCATGCAGCCGCGGTTTGAACAGGCGTTTGTCGCCCGGAGCGCGGCGTTGGGCGTTTCGCGCGCCAGTTTCCACCATGGTCGGTTCGCCCCGGCCCGTTTCGCGCGCACGAGCGTTTCGTGCGCCGAGGTTGCCCTCGTCCTGCCGTCGATCCTCGACGGTGTCTCGGCGGCCGACGAGGTAGTCGTCGAGCACGTCGGGGCTTGTCTCCGGTGCCAGGCCGAGCTCGCGAGGTACCGCAAGCTGCTTCGACTCCTCAACCAGTTGCGGTCCTACAGGGTCGAACCACCGCCTGGGGCAGTGGCCGAGGTGCTCTGCACTCTTGAGGAGGCGGCTCAACGACGCGTCATCCGCTCTGTTCTCACCGGGCGGCGGCTCGCCTACGTCGGCGCCCTCGCTGCTCCCGCCGCGGCGATCGTCGCCGTCACGGTCGTCCACAGAGGTCGCCTGCGGAGACTTCGGCCCGTGGTGCTATCGTGATGCCCGACCCGGGGCGACCGGTGCTCAGTCATTGGCGGGCCAAGACCCCGGCCCGGAGGGCAGTAGCTCAATTGGTAGAGCACCGGTCTCCAAAACCGGCGGTTGGGGGTTCGAGTCCCTCCTGCCCTGCTCACTGCTCTTTCGAGCCGAGGATTGTTGCGTGAACCGACAAACGAAGCGTCTCCTGCAGCGACAGGGCCAGATTGACGAGGAAGGCGCGCCGGCCGTTGGCCGTCGGCCGCCTCCGAGCGCGCAACGGCGGCCCCCCACCCCCGACCGACCGGGGCTTCCTGAGAGGATTGTCGAGTTCGCGCGAGAAGTTCGCAACGAGCTAGCCAAGGTTGCCTGGCCGAACCGCCAGGAGGTCGTCAAGTACACCATTGTTGTGTTTGTGACCCTCGTGTTCATGGTCAGCCTCGTCTTCGGACTCGACTACGGGTTCGCCAAAGGCGTGCTATTCCTCTTCGGCACGTGAGTGACGAAGACAACCCCGGAGACGATGACGTGAGCACGATCAACCCAGAACTGAAGGCAGAGGACACCGCGGGAGAACCGCGGGTCCCTGAAGAAGCGATCGAGGCCGCCCCGAAGACGTCCGGTCACGACGTGCTCGAGTACGAGCTGCCGTCTCAAGGTGACGATGACGAGGTTGTTGCCAGCGAGCCCAGCCCCTACGACCGGCCGGGCCTTTGGTACGTGGTGCACACCTACGCCGGCTACGAGAACAAGGTGAAGTCGAACCTCGAGAGCCGGATCTCATCGATGAACATGGAGGACCGGATCTTCGAGGTCGTGATCCCGATGGAGGAAGTCGCCGAGATCAAGGGCGGCAAGCGCGTGTTCGTCCAGAGGAAGGTCTTCCCGGGCTACCTGCTGTGTCGTTGTGACCTCGACGACGATTCCTGGTCGGTGATCCGCCAGACGCCCGGGGTCACGGGATTCGTCGGTCCTGGTACCAAGCCGACCCCCTTGCCGCGAGCCGAGGTCGAGGCGATCCTCCAGGTCCGTCCCGAAGGGATCGAGGGTCAAAAGCGCCACTCCAAGCCCCGCCTCGAGCACCAGGTTGGTGACACGGTTCGGGTCAAGGAAGGTCCGTTCGCCGACTTCTCAGGCCAGATTGCGGAAATCAACGAGGACCAACTGAAGCTCAAAGTGCTCGTTAACATCTTCGGTCGCGAGACTCCGGTCGAGCTCGAGTTCAGCCAGGTCGCCAAGCTCTGAGCGCCCGGCAGCGAAAGAAAGAGGAAGAAACTTCATGGCACGTCGTCGCGTCGCCGCCATCGTAAAGATCCAACTGCCCGCGGGAGCTGCCACGCCCGCGCCCCCGGTTGGTACCGCCCTCGGTCCACATGGCGTGCAGACGATGGAGTTCTGCAAGCAGTACAACGCCGCGACCGAGAGCCAGCGAGGCACGATCGTCCCCGCCGAGATAACCATCTACGAGGATCGCTCGTTCACCTTCGTCCTCAAGACGCCGCCGACTCCGTTCCTCATCCGAGAAGCGGCCGGTCTCGAGAAGGGGAGCAAGCTCGCCGGACGCGAGTCCGTCGGTTCGATCAGCGACGATCAGGTCGCCGAGATTGCCTCCAAGAAGATGCCGGATCTCAATGCCAACGATCTCGAGGCCGCAAAGCACCAGATAGCGGGTACGGCCCGTTCCATGGGCATCGCGGTCAGCAAGTGACCACCGTCTCGCACTCGAGCGGCGCGTCGGTTCGAAGGGAGCTTTGCAAGTGAACAAGGGAAAGCGGTACGTCGAAGCGCTGAAGGGCTTCGACCGCGATCGTCTGTATCCACCTGTCGAGGCGCTGGAACTGGTCAAGAGCCTAGCGAAGGCCCGTTTCGACGAGACCATCGAGCTCGCCACGCGACTCGGCGTCGATCCACGTCGTGCCGACCAGATCGTCCGTGGCTCGCTCTCGCTGCCCGCGGGCACTGGACGGCTGGTACGCGTTGCTGTCTTTGCCGCCGGCGAAAACGCTGCCGAGGCGCGTGCCGCTGGTGCCGACATCGTCGGAGCTGACGACCTCGTCCTCCGAATCGAGAAGGAGGGCTTTCTCGCTTTCGACGTCGCCATAGCCACGCCGGACCTGATGGCTCAGGTGGGACGGCTCGGTCGCGTGCTCGGCCCCCGTGGCCTGATGCCGAACCCCAAGACCGGGACGGTGACCACCGATATTGCAAAGGCAGTCGCGGAATTCAAGGCCGGTCGCGTGGAGTATCGGACGGATCGCGTCGGCAACGTGCACGTCCCGATCGGCAAGGCCTCCTTCGAGCGCCCCCAGCTGCTCGCGAATTACCGGTCGGCCATCGACGAGCTCGTCCGGGCCAAGCCCGCAGCTGCAAAGGGTCGCTACCTGCGGTCTGTCACAGTGAGCTCGACAATGGGCCCGGGCGTGAAGATCGACCCGGCCAAGGCGCGGATCATCGACGATCTGATCGCGGCCTCAGCCTGAGGAGCGCTGACCTCGCTCACCGAACGAGCGGTCCGCGGAGGTCGGCTACGCTTCAGCTACCAACTTTAATAACTCGCCGTAGAACTCCGGTGCGCCGAAGGGCGCTGAAAGGGTTTCCGACCCGCCTGACGAGGCGAAGTGCCATGCGCTTCCCACGTCCCGCGTGTCGCGACCCTTCCGGAGTCTTGTTCCGGGGTCGCCCCGGTACATGTGATCAAAGGAGCACTCATGGCAGGACCGAGACCTGAGAAGGTCGCAGTCGTTGAGGAGGTGCGAGAGCATCTCGGTGGCTCGAGCGCGGCGATCCTCACTGAGTACCGCGGTCTCAAGGTGGGTGACCTGGCGGCCCTGCGCCGCCAGCTGCGCACCGCAGGCGCGGACTACAAGATCTTCAAGAACACACTCGTGCGTCGCGCGACCGCGGACACCGACAACGCAGCTCTGGACGCGTACTTGAAGGGACCGACGGCGATCGTCTTCGTTCGTGACGACATCGGCGCGGTCGCGAAGGTGCTACGAGATTTTGCTCGCGTGCACCCGCAGCTCGTCGTCAAGGGCGGTCTCCTCGGTACCCAGCTGCTCGACGCGAATGGTGCGAACGCCCTCGCCGACCTTCCCACCCGAGAGGTGTTGCTGGCCCAGCTCGCTGGCGCGATCGCTGCACCGATGCGGCAGTTCGCCGGCCTGCTTCAGGCTCTTCCGAGGAGCTTCGCGTACGGGCTGTCGGCGTTGATCGACAGCCGGGGCGGCGTTGTTGAGACGGCCGAGCCCAGCGAGGTTGCCGAAGTGAGCGACGCTGCCGAGCCCGACACAGCCGTAGCCGCAGAAGCGGCCGAGCCCGCCGAAGCGGTCACAGGCGTGAGCGCCGTGACCGAAGCCTCCGCAACCGCCGAGCCGGCCGAGGCAGCAGCGGTCACTGAAACATCCGGCACAGCCGAGCCCGCCGAGAACGCGGACACAGCCGAGGTGACCGACCCGGCTGAAACAGCCGACACGGCCGACCCGACGGCCGACTAGCTCGCGGGCCTCTGGGCAATCCGGCATTCAGCACTATCGACAACCATTCGCACAACAGGAGGAAACATGGCAACCAAGGAAGAGATCCTCGACGGCATCGCGAGCATGACGGTGCTCGAGCTGAGCGAGCTACTGAAGGCGTTCGAGGAGAAGTTCGGTGTGACCGCGGCAGCTCCGGTAGCCGTGGCGGCGGTGGCCGCGGGCGGCGGTGGCGAGGCTGCGCCGGTAGAGGAGGAACAGGACGAGTTCGACGTTGTCCTGCTTGCTGCGGGCGAGAAGAAGATCCAGGTGATCAAGGAAGTGCGTTCTCTGACCAGCCTCGGGCTGAAAGAGGCGAAGGACCTCGTGGACAGCGCCCCGAAGGCTGTGCTGGAGAAGGTGTCGAAGGAAGATGCCGAGAAGGCGAAGACCCAGCTCGAGGAAGCAGGCGCGTCGGTCGAGCTCAAGTAGTGCACCTGCTGGGCCGCCATGCCCAGGGGGTTGTGCAAGGCCACTGTTGTTTGACAGTGCCAAAAACATCTTGACCTGGGGGCACGGTTCCCGTACCCTTCGCGAGGCGACGACTGCGTGCCGCTTGCTCGCGCGTCCCCGCACGTGTAACATGAACGGTTGCCGTGCCCTCCCGTCAAGTAGCCGTTCCAATTCCAGTTCCTTGACGCGCGCCCACGCACCGCTTATCCCTGTTTTCCGGTCGATCAGCACTCGCGAGGAGTAGACCCTTGCCCTTACGTCCCCGCACTCCGGAGCGTTACTCGTTCGCCAACATTGACGAGGTCCTGCCGCTTCCTGACCTTATTGCCGTTCAGCGCGACTCTTTCGAGTGGTTCCTCGATCGCGGCCTCGCCGAGACCTTCGGTGACATCAGTCCCATCGCGGACTTCACTGACCAGCTGAGCCTGAAGCTCGATTTCGATCCGACCGACCCGGACCTACGGCCACCGCCCAAGTTCTCGATCGACGAATGCAAGGCGAAGGACATCACCTACGCCGCTCCGATCTTCGTCCGCGCGTCGTTCATGAACCGCTCGACTGGTGAGATCAAGGAACAGACCGTCTTCATGGGGGACTTTCCCATGATGACGAGCCGCGGCACCTTCATTATCAACGGGACCGAGCGTGTCGTGGTGAGTCAGCTGGTCCGTTCTCCAGGCGTGATCTTCCAGCCCGGCCGCGACCAGAAGACGATCGTCACCGGGACGATCCACCCCTATCGGGGTGAGTGGATCGAGTTCGACGTCGAGGCGAAGCCGAACCGCGACGTGAGCGCCGGCGCGCGGGTCGCCCGCAAGCGCCGCCTTTCGCTATTTGTCGTGTTGCGCGCCCTCGGATACGAGGACGAAGCGTTCTTGAGCCGCTTCGTGCGCCATTTCGACTTCCTCGAGGCCCAGTGGGAGCGCGAGCGCGAGCTGATCCCGACGCGGGACGAGGCGCTGCTCGAGATCTACAAGCGCGCACGTCCGGGCGAGCCTCTTTCGCTCGACGCAGCCCGCGTCTACTTCGAGAACGCGTTCTTCAACCCACGTCGCTACGACCTCACGAGGGTCGGTCGTTACAAGCTGAACCGCAAGCTCGGCCCTGAGATCGAGCGCATCTCCCAACTGCTTGACATCCCGCTCGTGCGCCCGGACGAGCACTCCGGCGTGCTCAGCCCGGCCGAGGTGCTGGCGGCATCGACCTACATGCTCCACCTCGCCAATGGCGAGGCGGGCTACCGTCTCGATGACCAGGACCACTTCGCGAACCGACGAATTCGTTCTGTCGGCGAGCTCATCCAGAACCAGGTCCGCATCGGCCTGTCGCGCATGGAGCGTGTCGTTCGCGAGCGCATGACGACCCAGGACGTCGAGGCCATCACGCCCCAGACCCTGATCAACATCCGCCCGGTCGTGGCCGCGATCAAAGAGTTTTTCGGCACGAGCCAGCTGTCGCAGTTCATGGATCAGCACAATCCCCTGTCGGGTTTGGCTCACAAGCGTCGTCTCTCTGCACTTGGACCCGGCGGCCTGTCGCGCGAGCGCGCCGGGTTCGAGGTCCGAGACGTGCACACCTCGCACTACGGCCGCATGTGCCCGATCGAGACTCCCGAAGGGCCGAACATCGGCCTCATCGGCCACCTGGCGAGCTATGCGCGGGTCAACGACCACGGCTTCATAGAGACGCCTTACCGCAAGGTGGTCGACAGCAGGGTCACCGACGAGATCGTCTACTACGCCGCCGACGAGGAAGAGGAGTACGTCATCGCCCAGGCGTCCGCGGCCCTCGACGCCTCCGGGCACTTTGTGGGCGACCGCGTCCTTGTGCGACGCGGTCCGCAAGGCGCAGGCGTACGGGTTGGAGCTACGTCCACTTCCTACGGCACCGCGAGCGAGGTCGACTACGTCCCGCCGTCGGAAGTCGACCTGATGGACGTTTCTCCTAAGCAGATCCTCTCGGTGTCGACCGCCCTCATCCCCTTCGTCGAGCACGACGACGCCAACCGGGCGCTCATGGGCGCGAACATGCAGAAACAGGCGGTTCCGTTGCTCGTGCCCGAGGCTCCCTACATCGGCACAGGCGTCGAGGCCCGAGCAGCGCGCGACGCCGGGGAGGTCGTCCTGGCCCAGGGCTCCGGCAAGGTCGTCGAGGTCGCCGGTGACTTCGTCATCGTCGAGTACAAGCCCGGCGAGAAGGATCGGTTCAATCAAGAGCTCGGCAGGAAGATCTACCCCGTCGCGAAGTTCCAGCGTTCGAACCAGAACACCTGCGTGAACCAGAAGCCGGTTGTCTCCGAGGGCCAGGAGGTCCGCGTCGGAGACGTGCTGGCCGACGGCCCCTCGACCCACAACGGCGAGCTGGCGCTCGGGAAGAACCTCCTCGTGGCCTTCATGCCGTGGGAGGGCTACAACTACGAGGACGCCATCATCTTGTCCGAGCGGCTCGTACGGGACGACGTCCTGACCTCGATCCACATCGAGGAGCACGAGGTCGACGCGCGCGACACCAAGCTCGGCGCCGAGGAGATCACGCGCGACATCCCGAATCTCTCCGATGACATCTTGGCCGACCTCGACGAACGCGGGATCATCCGCATCGGTGCAGAGGTCGACGCGGGCGACATCCTGGTCGGCAAGGTCACTCCCAAGGGCGAGACCGAGCTCACGCCAGAGGAGAGACTGCTGCGGGCGATCTTCGGCGAGAAGGCGCGCGACGTGCGTGACACGAGCCTCAAGGTTCCCCACGGCGAGTCCGGCAAGGTCATCGACGTGCGCGTGTTCTCGCGCGATGACTCTCACGAGCTGCCGCCGGGAGTGAACCAGCTCGTCCGGGTCTATGTGGCCCAGAAGCGCAAGATCTCCGAGGGCGACAAGCTCGCCGGTCGCCACGGGAACAAGGGCGTCATCTCCAAGATCCTCCCGATCGCGGACATGCCACACCTCGCGGACGGCACGCCGGTCGACATCATCTTGAACCCGCTCGGTGTTCCGAGCCGGATGAATGTCGGCCAGGTGCTGGAAGCGCACCTTGGCTACGCGGCGAGGTGGGGTTGGCAAGGCGCCGACAAGCGCGTGCTCTCCGACCACATNNCCGGTCTTCGACGGTGCGCACTGGGACGAGAAGGAAGAGGCCGGCCGTCACTCGACGATCCAGGAGCTGTTCGCGAAGTTGCTCCCCGACTCGGTCGACAGCTCCACCAAGATGATCGGCCAGGACGGCAAGGTGACTTTGTACAACGGTCGCACGGGCGAGGCATACGACAACACCGTGTGTGTCGGCTACGTCTACATCCTGAAGCTCGCCCACCTCGTCGACGACAAGATCCACGCCCGGTCGACTGGCCCGTACTCGATGATCACCCAGCAGCCTCTCGGCGGTAAGGCCCAGTTCGGCGGTCAGCGCTTCGGCGAGATGGAGGTCTGGGCGCTCGAGGCTTACGGCGCCGCCTATGCCTTGCAGGAGCTGCTCACCATCAAGTCGGACGACGTGCTCGGTCGCGTGAAGGTCTACGAGGCCATCGTGAAGGGCGAGAACATCCCCGAGCCCGGGATACCTGAGAGCTTCAAGGTGCTCATAAAGGAGATGCAATCACTCTGCCTGGACGTCGAGGTGCTCTCGACCACCGGCGAGGAGATCGAGATGCGCGAACTGGACGAGGACGTTTACCGGACCGCCGAGGAGCTCGGGATTGACATCAGTCGCCCCGAGCGGGGGTCTGATGAAGAGGACGCACGCCGCGCTGCGGAGAGGAGCTTCTAGGTGCTCGACGTCAACGATTTCGATCAGCTTCGAATCGGGCTCGCCACTGCGGACGACATCCGGACGTGGTCGCACGGAGAGGTTCGCAAGCCCGAGACGATCAACTACCGGACCTTGCGTCCGGAAAAGGACGGCTTGTTCTGCGAGAAGATCTTCGGGCCGACCAAGGACTGGGAGTGCTACTGCGGTAAGTACAAGCGCGTCCGCTTCCGCGGCATCATCTGCGAGCGTTGCGGCGTAGAGGTCACGCGCTCCAAGGTGCGCCGCGAGCGGATGGGCCACATTGAGCTCGCCGCCTCGGTGGTGCACATCTGGTATCTCCGCGGCACGCGATCCTGGCTCGCCTACCTGCTCATGGGCACCGAGGCCCGTGAGGAGCTCAAGGCGAAGCAGCTCGAGAAGGTTATCTACTTCGCCGCTTACCTTGTCACCTACGTGGACGAGGAGCGGCGCCACGCAGATCTGCCCAATCTGGAAGCCGAGCTCAACACCGAGATCGGCGAGATCGAACGGGCTCGAGACCTCGAGGCCGAGCGCCGCCTGACCGATCTCGAGCGCGAGCTCGCAGAGCTCGAGAGCTCAGGTGCCAAGGACTCTGAGATCCGCGCCCGTCAGAAGGCGGCCGAGAAGGAGATCACTGCCGTCCGCGACCGGGCGAACGAGGACATCACCCTTGCGCGCCGTGCCTTTGACGAGATCTCCGGGCTTCACGGGCGCAAGATCATCGAGGACGAGCTCTTGTGGAGAGAGCTCCACAGCCGCTACGGCGACTACTTCGAGGGCGGGATGGGCGCCGAGGCGATCGCCCGGCTCATAGAGCGCCTCGACCTCGACGAGGAGGAGGTCAAGCTCCGCGAGAACATCGAGCCGACAGACGGCCGCCGGCCATTGTCTGCCCAGCGCAAGCAGAAGGCCATCAAGCGCCTGAAGATCGTCTCGGCCTTCAACCGCCGCGACGAGTCGGGCCGGCGGGTCAACGACCCGCGGGCCATGATCCTCGACGCCGTACCGGTGATCCCACCGGACCTGAGGCCCATGGTCCAGCTGGACGGCGGACGCTTCGCGACCTCCGACCTCAACGACCTCTACCGGCGCGTCATCAACCGGAACAACCGTCTGAAGCGGCTGCTCGACCTCGGTGCGCCCGAGATCATCATCAACAACGAGAAGCGGATGCTCCAGGAGGCGGTCGACGCCCTCTTCGACAACGGACGGCGTGGCCGCCCGGTGACGGGCCCTGGCAACCGGCCTCTCAAGAGCCTGTCCGACATGTTGAAGGGCAAGCAGGGCCGCTTCCGCCAGAACCTTCTGGGCAAGCGGGTCGACTACTCCGGCCGATCGGTCATCGTCGTCGGCCCGACACTGAAGCTTCACCAGTGCGGCCTGCCAAAGCTCATGGCGCTCGAGCTCTTCAAGCCGTTCGTGATGAAGCGACTCGTCGACACTGAGATCGCCCAGAACATCAAGTCCGCCAAGCGGATGGTCGAGCGCAGGCGCATCCAGGTCTGGGACGTTCTCGACGAGGTCATCAAGGAGCACCCGGTCTTCCTGAACCGAGCGCCCACCTTGCACCGCCTCGGAATCCAGGCTTTCGAGCCGCTTCTCGTCGAGGGCAAGGCCATCCAGATCCATCCACTCGTCTGCACCGCGTTCAACGCGGACTTCGACGGGGACCAGATGGCCGTGCACCTGCCTCTGTCGGCCGAGGCTCAGGCCGAGGCTCGTGTGCTGATGCTGTCGGCGAACAACATCCTTTCGCCGGCGACCGGCCGTCCGATCACTGTTCCCGGACAGGACATGGTCTTCGGCGTCTACTACCTGACTCTCATGGTCGACGGGGCCAAGGGTGAAGGCCACGTTTTCCGGCACCTCTACGACGTGGAACAGGCCTGGGAAAACGGGGACGTCGCTCTTCACGCGAAGATCCGTCTCCGCCGCGGCCCCGACGGCTTCGAGTTCCCCCTCCGGGGAGTTCGTCACGGCGACGCGCCCGCGGCCGAGGAGCCCGACGAGCTCGTGACGACACCGGGGCGCCTGTTCTTCAACCAGGCGCTGCCCGTCGGCTTCGGGTACGTGAACGACGTGATCGGAAAGCGCGCGACCTCGATCGCGACGATCGTCGAGCAGATAGCGGCTCACTACTCGAAGGTTCTCGTGGCCGAGAGCCTCGACCGGATCAAGGACCTCGGCTTCAAGTTCGCGACGCGGTCTGGACTCACCATCTCGATCGACGATGTGAAGACGCCGCCGGACAAGCAGCAGATCCTCGACCGTTATGAGAAGGAAGCTGAGAAGGCCGAGAACCAGTTCCGTCGAGGGATCATCACCGACGACGAGCGCCGCCAGAAGGAGATCGAGATTTGGACTTCGGCCAACTCCGAGGTCGGGCGTGCGATGGAGAAGACCCTCGCGACGATCGCCTTCAACCCGCTAGACATGATGGTGGACTCAGGTGCGAGGGGTAACCCACAGCAGGTCCGCCAGATCGCCGGCATGAAGGGTCTCGTGTCCAACCCGCGCGGTGAGATGATCCCGAGACCTATCAAGTCCTCGTTCCGCGAGGGTTTGTCAGTGCTGGAGTACTTCATCTCCACCCACGGTGCCCGTAAGGGCCTCGCCGACACGGCGCTGCGCACCGCGGACTCCGGGTACCTGACGCGCCGTCTTGTCGACGTGGCCCAGGAGCTCATCATCCGCGAGCCCGATTGCGGCAGTACCCGCGGCATCTGGATCGAGGGGATCCACCCGGACCAGGCGGGCAAGCGGAGCTACCTCGAGACTCGCCTCTACGGGCGCGTCCTGATCGAGCCCGTCAAGCTCTCCGACGGCGGCGTTCTCGAGGCCGGCCGCGTGCTTCGCGACCTCGAGGTACAGCAGTTGTCCGCCGACCCCGCGATCGACCGCGTGCGCACCCGTTCGGTGCTGACCTGTGAGGCCACCCACGGCGTCTGTGCCGCCTGCTACGGCCAGTCTCTCGCGACCGGTCGCAGCATCGAGCTCGGCGAAGCGGTGGGCGTTATCGCCGCCCAGTCGATCGGTGAGCCGGGAACCCAGCTCACGATGCGTACGTTCCACACCGGAGGCATCGTCGGCGAGGACATCACCCACGGTCTGCCTCGTGTGGTCGAGCTGTTCGAGGCGCGTACGCCAAAGGGCGCCGCCGTGCTGGCGCGCACCTCTGGTGTGATCCGAATCGACGAGGACGAGACCGGTCGTCGCGTCGTGGTCGTTGCAGACGACGGCGGCGAGGATGCCGTCCCGGTGTCGGCGAGAGCCCACCTCGAGGTCGTCGCAGGCCAGGAGGTGAGCCCGGGCGACGCTCTCGTGGACGGGCCGAAGGACCCCAAGGAGTTGCTCGAGATCAAGGGAATCCGCGAGACCCAGCAGTACCTCGTCGAAGAGGTTCAGAAGGTCTACCGGGACCAGGGCGTGTCGATCCACGACAAGCACATCGAGCTCATAGTGCGCCAGATGCTCCGCCGGGTGCTCGTCGCCGAACCCGGCGACGCGCTGTTCCTGCCAGGTGAGCGCGTGGACAACCAGCGTTATGCCGCGGTCAACCGTGAGCTCGTCCAGGCCGGAAAGCGCGCCGCGGAAGGGCGCCCAGAGCTGATGGGCATCACCAAGGCGTCACTCGCNNGAGGCTGCGATCGAGAGCAAGTCCGACCAGCTGTTCGGGCTCAAGGAGAACATCATCATCGGCAAGCTCATCCCCGCCGGCACAGGCATGACCCACTATCGCAGCGTGGAAGTGTCGACACCCGACGCGGAGCGCATGTCCTTCTGGTCCTCGGACCTCGAGCTCGGCGACGTCGGTGAAGCGAGCACGGACAACCTGGCCTCTTGGCTGCGGGACGTCGGACGGACCGCGTTCGGCGCTCCCTACGAGCAGGAGGACCCGTACGCGACCGCCGGCAGCGCCTACGCGAGCTTCGGGCCAACTGATGATCTCGTCGTGGCCGAGGAGGACCCGCTCAGCGATCTCGGGCCCGCCGAGGAAGGCTCCGCCTGATCGCGGCGTACAATCTTGCCCGGGAGCGGCGTTCGCTCCTATCATCAGCCCGTCGTGTCGGCGCGTGCCTGCGCCCACGGTTCTTCATCAAGTAATCCCAGAGAGGTTCGCGTGCCCACTATCGCCCAGCTCGTCCGCAAGGGTCGGTCATCCAAGCGGTCGAAAACGAAGACCCCCGCGTTGAAGGGGGCGCCGCAGCGTCGGGGAGTATGCACGCGCGTTTACACGACGACTCCGAAAAAGCCGAACTCAGCGCTCCGCAAGGTCGCGCGCGTGCGGCTGACCAGCGGTTCGGAGGTCACCGCGTACATTCCAGGTGTGGGCCACAACCTGCAGGAGCACTCGATCGTCCTCGTGCGCGGTGGCAGGGTGAAGGACCTCCCAGGTGTCCGCTACAAGATCGTGCGTGGCACCCTGGACACCTCCGGTGTGCGCGACCGTGCCCAGGCTCGTAGCCGCTACGGCGCCAAGAAGGAGTCCTGAGTTGCCCCGCAACGGCCCCCCACCTCGCCGCGAGCTCGTCCCCGACCCGGTTTACCGGTCGGTGCTCGTGACCCAGCTGTGCAACAAGATCCTCTCTCGGGGAAAGCGCTCGCTGGCCGAGCGCATCGTGTACGACGCCCTCGAGGTCGTGCGCGAGAAGACGAGTGGCGATCCGCTGCAGTTGCTGAAGAGAGCGCTGGACAACGCCCGACCCGAGCTCGAGGTGCGCAGCCGCCGCGTCGGCGGTGCGACCTACCAGGTCCCTGTGGAGCTACGTCCGCGCCGCGCGACGACGCTGTCGATCAGGTGGCTCGTGGGCTACGCGCGCCAGCGCCGGGAGCGCACGATGGCGCTAAGACTCGCAAACGAGATCCTCGACGCCTCAAATGGCGTAGGCGCAACCGTCAAGCGCAAGGAGGACCTCCACAAGATGGCGGAGTCAAACAAGGCATTCGCTCACTACCGCTGGTAGTTGCCTGCGGCACGCCGGGTGTTGTCCCTGTGTTAACCGGAAATCGACGCGCCCGGCGTAGGGTGTTAGCGCGCCCTCGGAGCGCAAGCGTGTTTCGCCTCCGCCCCTGAGCACGGCAACAATGACCTTGCACCTCACAACTCACTAGAGAAATGAAGCCAGACGATGGCCAATCCATCATCGATCCGAGAGTTCCCGCTTGCCAAGACCCGCAACATCGGGATCATGGCCCATATCGACGCGGGCAAGACGACCACTACCGAGCGCATCTTGTACTACACGGGTCGCACCTACAAGATCGGCGAGGTCCACGAAGGTGGCACCGTCATGGACTGGATGATCCAGGAACAAGAGCGCGGGATCACTATCACCTCGGCGGCGACGACATGTCGCTGGCGTGACACCTGGATCAACATCATCGACACTCCTGGACACGTCGACTTCACCGTAGAAGTAGAGCGGTCCCTTCGCGTCCTCGACGGGGCAGTCGCCGTCTTCGACGCCGTTGCAGGTGTCGAGCCCCAGACCGAGACGGTGTGGCGCCAGGCCAACAAGTACAAAGTGCCCCGCATGTGTTTCATCAACAAGATGGACAGGGTCGGCGCGGACTTCGACCGCACCGTCGCGATGATCCGCGACCGGCTCGAGGCGACTCCTGCGGTCGTGCAGCTCCCGATTGGGGCAGAAGGTTCCTTCGAGGGCGTGATCGACCTGCTGAAGATGAAGGCTCTCGTGTGGGGCGAGGGCATGGGCGAGACCTGGGAGACGCGTGAGATCCCCGAACACCTCGCCGGCGCCGCCGAGAAGGCCCGCCACGCGCTGATCGATGTTGTTTCGAATTTCGACGACAACGTGATGGAGCGTTACGTCTCCGAGCAGGAGATCACCCCTGACGATCTCCGCAAGGGGATTCGCGTCGCGACCATCGCGAGCGAGCTGGTCCCGGTGCTGTGTGGGTCCGCCTTTAAGAACAAGGCCGTCCAGCCCATGCTCGACGCCGTCGTCGACTACTTGCCGAGCCCAGTAGACGTGCCGCCCACCGTTGGCGTCGAGCCCAGGAGCGGAAACGAGATCGAGCGGCACCACCGCGACGACGAGCCGTTCTCGTCCCTGGCGTTCAAGATCATGAGCGACCCCTTCGTGGGCAAGCTGACCTACCTGAGGGTCTACTCAGGCACCCTCGAAAAGGGCACGACGGTGCTCAACTCCAGCCGGGACCGCAAAGAGCGCATCGGCCGGATCCTTCAGATGCACGCGAACCACCGTGAAGACCGCGACGCGGTCTACACCGGCGACATCGTCGCAGTGGTCGGTCTCAAATCGACGACGACCGGTGACACCCTTTGCAGCGTTGCGCACCCGATCGTGCTCGAGTCACTCGAGTTCCCCGAGCCTGTCGTCCATGTCGCGGTCGAGCCCAAAACCAAGGCCGACCAGGACAAGCTGTCCCGTGCGCTGTTCGCCCTCAGCGAGGAGGACCCAACTTTTAGGGTCCGCTCGGACCAGGAGACCGGCCAGACGGTCATCTCGGGCATGGGCGAGCTACACCTTGAGGTTCTGGTCGACCGGATGCTGCGCGAGTTCAAGGTCGACGCGAACGTCGGCAAGCCGCAGGTCGCCTACCGCGAGACCATCCGCGACTCGGTTCACAAGATCGAGGAGCGTTACATCCGCCAGACCGGCGGCCGTGGCCAGTACGGCCACGTGGTGATCGACCTCGAGCCGACGGGACCGGGCGGAGGATTCGAATTCGTCGACAAGGTCACCGGTGGAGTGATACCGAGGGAGTACATCCCTGCGGTCGACGCCGGAATTCAAGAAGCGATGAACTCAGGCGTTCTCGCCGGTTTCCCGATCGTCGACGTCAGGGTCACCCTCGTCTACGGCTCCTACCACGACGTCGACTCGTCGGAGATGGCCTTCAAGATCGCGGGTTCGATGGCGTTCAAGAAGGCCGTGCGAGCAGCGCACCCCGTACTTCTCGAGCCGATCATGGAGGTAGAGGTGGTCACGCCCGAGGACAATCTCGGTGACGTGATAGGCGATCTGTCATCTCGGCGCGGCCGGATCGAGGGCATGGAACAGCGAGGCGCGAGCCACGTCGTGAGGTCGCAGGTCCCACTGTCCGATATGTTCGGCTACGCTACCGACCTGCGTTCCCGCACCCAGGGTCGCGCGACGTACACGATGCAGTTCGACTCTTATCAGGAGGTTCCGGAGTCGGTTTCGCGGGAGATAATTGCCCGTGTGACCGGCGAGTGAGCGGCCCAGGAGTCGACGCCTTAGCGAATTGATTCGCCACGTGCTCTACTAGTCGGAGCCGTCGGACCGGGGCGACCCGGACCGGAGACCTCGCCTAGGCAAGACAGAACACGAACACAGTCGAGAACGCAGTTAACCAACATGGAGGCGCCCAGTGGGCGCAGCCCAGATCAAACGGAGCGGTCGGCAACAATGGCCAAGAAGAAGTTCGAGCGGACGAAGCCCCACGTCAATGTCGGAACGATGGGGCATATCGACCACGGTAAGACGACCCTCACCGCGGCGATCACAAAGGCTCTCCACGCCAAGAACCCGAACGTCGCTTTTACGGCGTTCGACCAGATCGACAAGGCTCCTGAGGAGAAGGCTCGCGGTATCACAATCGCGATTGCCCACGTCGAGTATGAGACCGACAAGCGTCACTACGCGCACGTCGACATGCCCGGACACGCCGACTACATCAAGAACATGATCACCGGTGCAGCCCAGGTTGACGGCGCGATCCTGGTCGTCTCGGCCGCGGACGGCCCAATGCCCCAGACCCGTGAGCACGTCCTTTTGGCACGCCAGGTCAACGTGCCCTCGATCGTGGTCGCGCTCAACAAGGTCGACATGGTCGACGACGAGGAGTTGCTGGACTTGGTCGAGCTCGAGGTACGTGAGCTTCTCACCGAGTACGGCTTCCCCGGCGACGACACGCCGGTCGTTCGCGTGAGCGCACTGCAGGCGCTCGAGACCGACGACGCCGAGGCGGCGGCCGGGGTCCTCAGGCTCATGGACGCCGTTGACGACTTCATCCCCGAGCCCGCCCGCGAGACAGACAAGCCCTTCCTCATGTCGGTCGAGGACGTGATGACCATCACCGGTCGTGGAACCGTCGTGACCGGCCGCATCGAGCAGGGCATCGTGAAGGTCGGAGACGATGTCGAGGTCGTCGGGTTGCGCCCGACGCAGAAGACCGTCTGCACGGGCGTCGAGATGTTCCACAAGCTTCTCGACCAGGGTCAGGCGGGCGACAACGTCGGCCTTTTGCTCCGCGGTACCAAGAAGGAAGACGTGGAGCGCGGCCAGGTTGTCTGCAAGCCGGGATCGATCACGCCTCACGCCAACTTCGAGGCCAACGTCTATGTGCTCACCAAGGCGGAGGGTGGACGGCACAAGCCGTTCTTCAGCAACTACCGCCCGCAGTTCTACTTCCGGACGACTGACGTGACCGGGACTATCGAGCTGGCAGAGGGCACCGAGATGGTCATGCCCGGTGACAACACCGTCATGACAGTCGAGCTGGGCAAGCCGATCGCGATGGACGAGGGGCTCCGATTCGCGATCCGCGAGGGCGGACGCACTGTCGGTGCGGGCGCCGTCACGAAGATTCTCAAGTAAGAGAGGCGACATGGCAGAGGGCCCCCGGCAGCGGATACGTATCCGTCTCAAGGCATACGACCACGAGATCATTGACCAGTCGACGAAGAAGATCGTCGAGACGGTTCTCCGCACCCAGGCAAAGGTGCGCGGCCCCGTCCCGCTTCCCACCGAAATGCACCGCTACACGGTCATCCGCTCGCCTCACAAGCACAAGGACAGCCGCGAGCATTTCGAGATGCGCATACACAAGCGCCTCGTCGACATAGTCGAACACACGCCGAAGACGGTTGACTCGCTTCAGCGGTTAGATCTTCCCGCCGGGGTCGACATCGAGATCAAGATCCAGACGGCTTAGCGCGACCGCCCGCCATACGGCCTTGGGCCGGCGGGCGGGCGAGTGCTATGCTTTCCAACTCGGCGGGCACGTTGTCCGTCGCGTCTACGAGCACGACGTCCGGGAGCGCCCCAAGGCAGGTTCTGGGGGACCTCTCGGCGACACATGATGTGCGCTCCGCTCCGGATGTCCGGGCGGAGCGTCCGCACGACAAGGGACTGTCATCCACAGTCGGTCGGGCGCGAACGGCGACAACGGGTGACACCATCCGTTCTGTCCGCGAGCCCCGGCGCGATCACGAGCAGAGGCAAAGAGAGCATGGCCACCAAGGCGATCGTCGGCGAAAAGGTCGGCATGACGCAGATTTGGGACGAAGCGCAGCGCGTCGTACCCGTGACCATGGTCAAAGTCGCGGCTCTGCGAGTGGTGCGCGTGAAGACCCCCGAGCAGGAGGGTTACTCCGCCCTGCAGGTGACTTACGGGGTACGTTCCGCGAGCAAGCTCAACAAGCCGGACGCGGGCCAGTACGCGAAGGCGGGAGTCGAGCCGGGCGTCCGCCTAGTCGAGTTGAGGCTTGACGACACGAGCGGCTACTCGGTCGGCCAGGAGATCGACGCGAGCATCCTGTCGCCGGGCGACAAGATCGACGTAACCGCCGTCAGCAAGGGCAAGGGATTTGCCGGTGGCATGAAGCGCCACAACTTCAAGGGCCAGGGAGCCGCGCACGGCACCCACAAGAAGCACCGGGCCCCGGGTTCTGTCGGCGCCTGTGCCACGCCGGCCCGAGTGTTCAAGGGCACCCGGATGGCCGGGCACATGGGTGCGGAGCGAGTGACGACGCTGAACATGGAAGTCGTGATGGCGGACCCCGCGCGGGAGATCATCCTCGTGAAGGGCGCCGTACCGGGGCCGCGGGGCGGATTGGTCTTCATCCGCGACGCCGTGAAGGGCGGGAAGTGATGGCAGACGTGATGGTCGAAGCCCCGCCGTCGGTTCTCGTGGAGCGGTGCAGCGACTCGGGCGAGCTTCTCGGGGTCGTCCGGCTCGATCCGGAGTATTTCGGTGCCCTGGTCAACGTGCCTCTCCTGCACCAGGTCGTGAAGGCGCAGCTCGCAGCCAAGCGCTCGGGTACCCACAGCACCAAGACGCGCGCCGAGGTTTCAGGTGGCGGTGCCAAGCCTTATCGCCAGAAGGGCACCGGCCGTGCCCGGCAGGGCACCACGCGTGCGCCGCAGTTCGCAGGCGGAGGCATCGCCTTTGGCCCCAAGCCTCGTGACTACTCGCAGAGCACGCCTCGCAAGATGGTCCGCCAGGCCCTGCGGTCGGCCCTTTCGGACCGGGCGATCGAAGGTCGTGTCTGCCTCGTCGACCGCTGGTCCTTTGAGGTGCCGAAGACCAAGGAAGCCGCCGGTTCGCTCAGGGCGCTCGGCCTCGACGGCAATGTGCTCGTGGTGCTCGGTGGCGCGGACGTCGTCGCTGAGCGCTCGTTTGGGAACCTGCCGAACGTCAACATCGTCGAGGCAGGTCAGCTCACCGCTTATGACGTGGTCGTGTCGGACTGGGTCGTCTTCACTGACGAGACGGTGCCGGGCGAGGTGAGCGACGCGCCGGAGGGTTCCGTCGTCCTGCACTCCTCGAGGCCGCTCGCCGCGGCGGTCGAGGAGACCTACGAGGCGGATGCAATCGCAGAGGCCGAAGACGACGGCGAGCCCGAAGCGGGCGCGGCCGTGGACCTTGCCGAGGCCGCAGGCGAGGCGACAGCGGAAGAGGTCGAAGAGACCGACGATGAGGAAGAGGACAAGTGAACGCCGGCCGCTCGATCCTGTTACGCCCCGTCATCTCTGAGAAGTCCTACGCGCTCATGGACGACCACACCTACGTGTTCGTCGTCGATCCGCGGGCAAGCAAGGTCGAGATCCGCGCCGCAGTGGAGGAGGCTTTCGGGGTCCGGGTCTCCAGCGTGAACACACTCGTGCGCAAGGGAAAGCGCAAGCGGCAAAGACGCGCCTCCACTTTCGGGAAACGACCGGACACCAAGCGGGCGATCGTGCGACTTGTCGGCGATGACCGTATCGAGCTGTTCGAGGGCTGAGGAGCATCGTCATGGCACTCCGCAAGCGCAAGCCGACCAGCCCGGGACGGCGATTCCAATCGGTCTCGGACTTCTCCGAGATCACGAAGTCGACTCCCGAGAAGACGCTCCTCGCCCCGCTGCCGGGCACTGGTGGCCGCAACAACCACGGTCGTAAGACCGCCCGTCACCGCGGCGCGGGTCACAAGCAGCAGTACCGCGTGGTCGACTTCCGTCGGGACAAGGACGCGATTCCGGCCAAGGTGGCGGCGATCGAGTACGACCCCAACCGCAATGCCCGCATCGCCCTGTTGCACTACCTCGACGGCGAGAAGCGCTACATCCTCGCTCCGGCCCGTGTCGAGGTTGGCGACATGCTCCAGTCCGGGCCCGGCGCCGAGATCCGCCCGGGCAATGCCCTCCCGCTGCGCTACATCCCTGTGGGTTCGGTGATCCACAACGTCGAGCTGCGCCCCGGCGGCGGAGGCAAGCTTGCCCGCGGCGCCGGCATGAGCGTGCAGCTCGTCGCGAAAGAGGGGATGTTCGCGACCCTGCGGCTCCCCTCGACAGAGATGAGGCGTGTCCCGATCGACTGCCGTGGGACCCTCGGCGAGGTCGGAAACTCGGAGGCCGAGCTGATCTCCATCGGGAAAGCCGGCCGTAACCGCTGGAAGGGCATCCGGCCCCAGACCCGCGGGGTCGCCATGAACCCGGTCGACCACCCTCTCGGCGGTGGCGAAGGGAAGACCTCCGGTGGCCGCCACCCAGTGTCGCCATGGGGTCAAGCCGAGGGTCGGACGCGTCCGCGCCACAAGCGGTCTGACCAGCTCATCATCCGTCGTCGCCGCACCCGCGGCGCCCGCCGCTGACCGCCGAGCGGAGAGATCATGCCTCGTAGTCTGAAAAAAGGACCGTTTGTCGACGATCACTTGCTTCGCAAGGTCGACACGCTCAACCTCTCGAATGAGAAGCGTGTCATCAAGACCTGGTCGCGTCGCTCGACGATCATCCCGGACATGGTCGGCCACACGATCGCGGTACACGATGGCCGCAAGCACGTGCCGGTGTACGTGACCGAGTCGATGGTCGGCCACAAGCTCGGGGAGTTCGCCCCCACTCGGACGTTCCGGTACCACGCCGGCCAAGAACGGGTAGCGAGGCGCTGAGGTGACCGGTATCAAGACCAATGAACGGCCCGGGACCCGTGCCGTGCTCAAGAACTCGGGCGTTTCCGCCTACAAGGCGCGCGAAGTTCTCGACCTCGTCCGGGGCAAGGACTACCAGCAGGCATCGGAGATCCTCGAGTACTGCGACCGCGAAGTCGCCACCGTGATCGGCAAGGTCCTGCACTCGGCGGCAGCGAACGCGTTTCACAACAACGGCATCGAGTCCGAAGAGCTGTTCGTGTCGGCCTGCTATGCAGATGAGGGCACGACGCTGAAGCGGTGGCG
Source organism: Acidimicrobiaceae bacterium (assembly GCA_003140595.1). GTDB lineage: Bacteria > Actinomycetota > Acidimicrobiia > Acidimicrobiales > Bog-793 > Fen-455. The sequence goes on from PLKG01000063.1 coordinate 53,213, forward strand.
TCCGCGTGCTCGCGGGCGCGCCACGCGGATCCGCAAGCGCACCTGTCATGTCACCGTCATCGTTTCGCGCATGCCCGAGGCGGAGCTGAGCCGCCGTCGTGCCCGCGTCGCCGCCGAGCAGGCCGACCGCCGGGCCCGCCGGGTGGCCGGGGCCCGTCGACAGGGACGCGCGAGTGCGGCCGCCAAGGCCGGGACACCCGAGGCGCCCGCGGTTGACGAGAAGGTTCTCGGGATCGTGGCGGCAGGCGATGCCGGAGAGGCCACCGAGCTCGACGCAGCTGTCGAGCAGGCGCTCGCCGCCAACGAGGAAGAGCAGGCCGAGATCGGCGAGGACGTCGGCGACGAAGACGAGCAAGCCGAGGGCGACGACGCCGACGGCGACAAGGAAACGAGCGACTGATGGGCCAGAAGGTCAATCCCTACGGCTTCCGCCTCGGTGTCACGACCGACTGGAAGTCACGCTGGTTCGACGACCGGAACTATCAGGACTCTGTTGTCGAGGACTGGAAGGTCCGCGACTACCTCATGACCCAGCTCGAGGCTGCCGCCGTGAGCCGGATCGAAATAGAGCGCACGCGCGACCGCCTCCGCATCGACGTGCACACGGCCCGGCCCGGCATCGTGATCGGTCGCCGCGGCGCCGAGGCCGACCGGCTGAGACGTCAGCTGGCGCGCATCACCCACAACGCCAACGTGCAGCTCAACATCCAGGAGATCAAGCAGCCCGAGCTGGACGCCGCTTTGATTGCCCAGGGCATAGTCGACCAGCTCCAGCGGCGGATCAGTTTCCGGCGCGCCATGAAACGTGCGATTCAGACGGTCCAGAAGGCGGGCGCCCAGGGAGTGCGCGTCCAGTGCTCCGGGCGCCTCGGCGGCTCAGAGATGGCACGCAAGGAGTCCTACCGCGAAGGCCGTGTACCGCTGCACACTCTTCGTGCCGACATCGACTACGGCTTTCGCGAGGCGAAGACCTCGACCGGCCGGATCGGGATCAAGGTCTGGATCTACAAGGGCGACATCCTGCCCTACAAGACCTCAGCCGAGGAGAAGATCTCACGCGAAGCCGCGATGGCGGTCGGTGAGACCTCTGGTCAGGCGCGCCCCAAGCGCATCGTGACTGCCGGCGGCGGGCGCCGCAGGCCTGAGCTCGGCGAGCCGGGTTCGGTCGTCCCTGATGTCGTGCCCGAGCCCGAGGTTGAGCCCGACGTTGAGCCCGAGGTGTTGGTCGTGCCGCCGCCCGACCAGACGCCAGAGCCCACAGCCCCGGTCGTCTCGGACGATCCGCTGGAGAAGCTTCTCGCTGAGGAAGAAGACATCGAGCGCCGGACTCGCGAGCAGCACCACGACGTCCCGCATTTCCGTAGGGAGAACGACTGACCATGCTGATGCCTCGCAAGGTCAAGCACCGCAAGCAGCAGCGCGGGCGCATGTCCGGAATGACCAAAGGTGGCGAGACCATCAACTTCGGCGACTACGGGATTCAGGCCCTGGAGCCGGCGTGGCTCACGGCCCGCCAGATCGAGGCTGCCCGAATCGCGATGACCCGTCACATCAAGCGTGGCGGGAAGGTCTGGATCCGCGTGTTTCCGGACAAGCCGGTCACCCAGAAGCCGGCCGAGACCCGAATGGGATCGGGCAAGGGCAACCCCGAGCACTGGGTCGCAGTGGTCCGCCCCGGTCGCATCCTCTTCGAGCTGGCCGGCGTGGACGAGGCACTTGCCCATTCGGCCCTCGAGCGGGCGATCCAGAAGCTGCCGATCAAGGCACGCGTAGTCGTGCGGCCCGGTCTCGGTTCCAACCCGGAGGTGCTGGTCTGATGACGACTGCAGCCGAGTTACGCGAACTCGACGAGGCCGAGCTCGGGAACAAGCTCATCGAAGCGCGCAAGGAGCTCTTCAACCTCCGGTTCCAGGCGGCCACCGGCAGACTGGACAACAACTCGCGAGTCGCCGAGGTCCGTAGGGAGATCGCGCGACTGCTCACAGTGCAGCGTGAGCGCGAGATCGAGCTCGCCGAGTCGGCCGAGACGGTTGCAAGTCGCGTCGAGGTAGGGACGAAGGAGCGGTGATGGCCGAGAACGAGGCCAAGGCGGGTACCCCGAGCGGCACGCCGCCGACTGAGGAGCAAGAGCGCGTCAACCGGCGCAGGGTCCGCGAGGGCACCGTCGTCGAGAACCGCATGGACAAGACGGCTGTCGTCGCGGTCGTAGAGCGTGTCAGGCACGCCAAGTACGCCAAGACCGTGCAGCGGACCCGGCATCTTTACGTGCACGACGAGAACAACGAGGCCGCGACCGGTGACCGTGTCCGCGTGGCCGAGACACGCCCGTTCTCCAAACTGAAGCGTTGGAGGCTGGTAGAAGTCGTGGAGCGTGCGCGGTGATCCAACAAGAGTCACGCCTACGCGTAGCCGACAACTCGGGCGCGAAAGAAGTGCTTTGCATAAAGGTCCTCGGTGGGACTCGTCGCCGTTACGCCGGGATCGGCGATGTGTTCATCGCGACCGTGAAGGACGCCGTACCCGGTGCCGCCGTCAAGAAGGGCGACGTGGTGCGCTGCGTCGTTGTGCGGACCAAGAAGGAGAACCGCAGGTCTGACGGCAGCTACATCCGTTTCGACGAGAACGCGGCGGTGCTGATCAACGATCAGCTGCAGCCACGCGGCACCCGGATCTTCGGCCCGGTCGGACGCGAGCTGCGGGAGAAGCGCTTTATGCGCATCGTCTCGCTGGCTCCGGAGGTGATCTAGGTGCGTATTCGAAAAGGGGACCGGGTCAAGGTGCTCACCGGCAAGGACCGCGGCAAGGTGGGCGAGGTCATGCGGGTGATCCCGACGCGCAACCGTGTGATCGTCGACGGGGTCAACGTCGCCAAGCGTTCCACCAAGGCCAAGCGGGGAACCATGCAGGGCGGCATCATCGACAAGGACATGCCGGTGCACGCCTCGACAGTGGCGGTGGTCTGCTCGGAATGCGGGCCCACGCGTATCGGTTACCGGGTCGACGACCAGGGCCGCAAGATCCGCGTCTGCCGCAAGTGCGGAGGTGACCTGTGAGCCCCGCTGTGATCGAGCGTCCCCGCCTGCGCCAGCGTTACGACACCGAGATCCGCCCTGCACTCGCCAGCGAGCTGGGCCTGTCCAACGTGATGCAGGTACCACGGCTCACCAAGATCGTCATCAACATGGGCGTAGGCAGGGCCACCCAGCAGCAGTCGCTGCTCGAGGGCGCCGTCGGCGACCTCCAGTTGATCGCCGGCCAGCGGCCCGTCATCACCAAGGCGCGGCGCTCGATCGCGGCATTCAAGCTCCGCGAGGGCATGTCGATCGGCTGCATGGTGACCTTACGCGGAGATCGTATGTGGGAGTTCTTCGACCGCCTCATCAGCCTGGCGATCCCCCGCATCCGTGACTTCCGGGGACTGTCGCCGAAGTCGTTCGACGGCCGGGGCAACTACACCTTCGGGGTCACCGAGCAGCTGATCTTCCCCGAGATCGACTACGACAAGGTCGACACCCCTCGCGGCATGGACATCACGATTGTGACGTCCGCCCGCACCGATGCCGAGGGCCGAGCGCTGCTCAACGCCTTCGGGTTCCCGTTCCGACGTGAAGGGCAGTAGAGCCGCATGGCCAAGAAGGCATTGATCGAGAAGCAACAGGCCAAGCCCAAGTTCAAGGTGCGCGGCTACACGAGGTGCCGGCGGTGTGGGCGCCCGAGATCGGTATACCGCAAGTTCGGGCTCTGCCGCATATGCCTGCGCGAGCTCGTGCACGCCGGCGAAGTGCCGGGCGTGACAAAGGCCAGCTGGTGAGAGGAGGGGATCGTTCATGACCATGACTGACCCCATCGCGGACATGTTGACCCGCGTTCGCAACGCGAACGTGGCGATGCACGACACCGTCCGTATGCCCAGCTCGAGGGTGAAGGAGGCGCTCGCGGGAATCTTGGAGCGCGAGGGCTACATCGCGGGCTTTACCACGGTCACACGAGAGGGGCACCCCGGCGACCTGCTTGAGATCTCGCTCAAGTACACCGCCGAGCGTGCCCGGGTGATCGGCGGGCTCAAGCGTGTCTCCAAGCCCGGCCTGAGGATCTACTGCCGCGCCGACGGGTTGCCACGCGTGCTCGGCGGACTCGGGGTCGCGGTGCTCTCCACGAGCAAAGGCCTGATGACCGACCGAGAGGCGCGCCAGCAGCGCGTCGGCGGTGAGGTGCTTTGTTATGTCTGGTGAGCCAAAGGTGACGAGCTGATGTCCCGAATCGGAAGAAGCCCGATAGAGGTGCCCTCTGGCGTCGAGGTCACGCTGAACGAAGGCAGAGTGGCTGTGTCCGGCCCACAGGGGACCCTGCAGCGCGTCCTGCCAGGGAGCATCACCGTCCGCCGGTCAGAGGCTCAGCTCCACGTGGAGCGGCCCGATGACGAGCGGAGCAACAGGGCTCTGCACGGCCTGACCCGGAGCCTCATTCAGAACATGGTGACCGGTGTCACGACTGGATTCACCAAGGAGCTCGAGATCGTCGGCGTCGGATACCGCGCGATCTTGAAGAGCCCACAGCAGCTCGAGCTGGCGCTCGGGTTCAGCCACCCGGTCTTCATCGACGCGCCCGAGGGCGTCTCGTTCGAAGTGCCGTCGCCCCTTCGCATCACCGTGAAGGGCATCGACAAGGAGGCGGTCGGCCAGGTCGCCGCCGACATCCGCAGGGTCCGGAAGCCCGAGCCTTACAAAGGCAAGGGCGTGCGGTACGCGGGAGAAGTCGTGCAACGCAAGGCCGGGAAGGCGGCGAAGTAGCCATGAGCAAGACTCTGCGTACCCACGAGCTGGCGAATCGCCGTCATCGTCGCGTCCGCAAGCACGTGATCGGCACGATCGAGCGGCCGCGCCTCACGGTGTTCCGCTCGAACAAGCACATCGTCGCCCAGATCGTCGACGACACCGCCGGGCGCACCCTGGTCGCCGCATCCACACTGGAAGCTGGTCAGCGCGGCGGCGCGACGGGCAACATCGCCGCTGCCAAGGAGATCGGCAAGCTCGTGGCGAGCCGTGCCCTGTCGCAGGGAGTCACCAAGGTTGTGTTCGACCGGGGTTCGTCCCGGTACCACGGTAGGGTCGCGGCGCTCGCCGAGGCTGCTCGTGAAGCCGGATTGGAGCTGTAATGGCCGAGTCGCAGTACGAAGAGCGCACAATCAAGGTCAACCGTGTCGCCAAGGTGGTCAAGGGTGGGCGGCGCTTCTCGTTCACCGCGCTCATGGTGATCGGCGACGGCAACGGCCGCGTCGGCCTCGGATACGGCAAGGCCAAGGAAGCAGGCCTTGCTGTCCAAAAGGGGATCGAAGAGGCGCGCAAGAACATGTTCGACGTCCCGCTGGCGGGCTCGACGATCGTCCATCCCGTTCTGGGCCATGCCGGTGCCGGCCGGATCATCTTGAAGCCGGCAGCTCCGGGCACCGGCGTCATCGCCGGTGGGGCGGCGCGTGCCATCTTCGAGATGGCTGGCATCCGCGATGTCGTGGCGAAGTCGCTCGGCACCTCGAACGCGATCAACGTCGCTCACGCGACCATCAACGGCTTGAGCAGCCTGCGGCGTCCCGACGAGGTCGCGCGCCTTCGCGGCAAGTCCGCCGAAGAGGTCACTCCCGCCGGCGTGCTTCGCGCTTATGAAGAGCGTCGACGTCTCGGCCGCGTTTCTGGGGAGGTGAGCTGACGTGGCGGCTACCCGCGCGAAGAAGGCTCCCGAGACTGCGGTCAAGGTGGAAGGGCGCCTCGTTGTCACCCAGGTTAAGTCCGGGATCGGCACCAAGCCGAAGCACCGCGGAACCCTGCGTGCACTCGGGCTCGGCCGCATCGGCCAGTCGAACGATCTCCCTGACCGGCCGGAGATTCGCGGGATGATCGCCCGCGTTCCTCATCTCGTCACCGTCTCCGAGGAGCAACCCGCATGAAGCTGCACGAGCTCGCGCCCTCGCCCGGTTCGAACCGCCCCAAGCGCCGCGTCGGAAGAGGTACCGGCGGAAAGGGTGGCAAGACCGCCGGCCGGGGGACAAAGGGGCAGAAGGCGCGCAACAACATCAAGCCCGGCTTCGAAGGCGGTCAGCTTCCGCTGACCCAGCGGATCCCGAAGCTGCGCGGCTTCGCGAACCCGTTCCGGGTCGAGTACAACGTCGTCAACCTCGACGTCCTGGAAGCGCTGGGCCTCGACGAGGTGACCCCTCAGAGCCTCGAGGCTGGGGGCATCGTCCAACACAAGGGTCTGGTGAAGATCCTCGGCCGTGGGGAGCTGCACAAGGCTGTGGCGGTATCCGCCCACGGCTTCTCGCGATCGGCTGTGGCGGCCATAGAGGCCGCTGGTGGGTCTGTGACTGTCGTCCCGCCCCCCTACGGTGACCGGCGGCCTCCCGCCAAGGGAAATGCCCTCGCCAACCGCTAGGGTTCTTCGGCGTCGCAGTAGCTTCGCCGGCAACAGCGTGCTCTCGAACGCGCCGAGTGAGGAAAGGATCTGATGCTCGCAAGTCTGCGGAATATGTTCAAGGTCCCGGACCTCCGCAACAAGGTCCTGTTCACGCTGCTCATCATCGGCGTGTACCTGATGGGCGCGAACATCGTCGTGCCTGGTGTCAATTTCTCGGAGATCCAGACGATCAGCGCCGCCGAGAAGTCCGGCGGTGTGCTCGGTTTCCTCAACTTGTTCTCCGGTGGTGCGCTCGCCCGGGCCGCGATCTTCGGGCTCGGGATCATGCCCTACATCACCTCCTCGATCATCGTGCAGCTATTGCAGACGGTGATCCCGAAGTTCGAGCAGTGGCGCGAGCAGGGGGCGGTCGGCCAGCGAAAGCTCACTCAGGCAACTCGTTACCTGACGGTCGCGCTGGCTGTGATGCAGAGCTCGGGCCTGGTCTTTCTGTTCCACAGTGGTGAGCTCTTCGGCAGCGGCAGCAACATCGACCTGATCAAGGACTTCACCGCTGCCCGGGTGTTGTTCATCATCCTGGTGTTCACGGCCGGCACGGCCGTGGTCATGTGGCTCGCCGAGCTGATAACCCAGCGCGGCATCGGCAACGGAATGTCGATCCTGATCTTCTCCAACGTCGTCGCGGCGATGCCGATTTACGGCGAGCAGGTCAAGGCCGACAAGGGCTGGTTCGGGCTCGGCGTGATAATCGTGGTAGTCCTCCTGCTCCTGGTAGCCATCGTCTTTGTCGAGCAGGGTCAGCGGCGCATCCCGGTCACCTTCGCCAAACGTGTCCAGGGACGCCGCATGTACGGCGGCCAGAGCACCTACATCCCGCTCAAGGTCAACCAGGCCGGAGTTATCCCGATCATCTTCGCGAGCTCCCTGCTCTACATCCCTGTCCTGCTGTCGAACGTCGTGCCCTGGTTGTCGCTTCGCAACTGGGTCCAGCACAACCTGCTGAACCCGACCGACGGCTGGTACATCGTCTTCTACGGCGTGTTCATCGTCCTGTTCACATTCTTCTACGTGCACGTGACCTTCGACCCTTACCAGCAGGCCGACACCATCCGAAAGCAGGGCGGTTACATCCCCGGCTTCCGGCCCGGGCCCCCGACCGAGCACTACCTGGCGCGGATCCTGAACAGGATCACGCTCCCGGGGAGCTTGTTCCTTGCGGCCGTGGCGCTCACACCCTCGATCCTGCTGTCGGTTTGGAACATCACCACCATCCCGTTCGCCGGCACGACGCTGCTCATCAGCGTCGGCGTGGCGCTCGAGACCATGAAGCAGATCGACAGCCAGTTGATGATGCGTAACTACGAGGGGTTCCTGCAGTAAGTGGTACCTGGCGCGCGGCTGATCGTTCTCGGCAAGCAAGGGGCCGGGAAAGGCACCCAGTGCATGCGACTTTCGCGTCGCTACGTGCTCCCACACATCTCCACAGGCGACATGCTGCGGGCGGCGGTGAAGGCCCGAACCCCGATCGGTCTCGAGGCGCGCCGCTACCTCGACGCGGGTGACCTGATTCCCGACGAGGTCGTGCTGGCTATGGTGGCCGCCCGCCTCGACCAGGACGACACGAGGACTCGCGGTTTTTTGATGGACGGTTTCCCGCGGACCGTCGCCCAGGCGGACGGCTTCGACGAGCTGTTGAAGCCCGCGGCCATCGACCTGGTGCTCGACCTGGTGGTGCCGACCGGGCTCGTGCTGGCGCGCCTGGTGAGCCGGCGCGTGTGCGAGGACTGCGGTGCGATCTACTCGACTTCGACTCCGCCCAAGCTGAACTGGACCTGTGACTTCTGCGGAGGGGACGTCGTTCAGCGCGAGGACGACACCGAGGAGGCGATCAAGAACCGCCTCAATCAGTACGATTCGTCGACCGCGCCCCTCATCGCACGCTACGAGGCACTTGGAAAGCTGGTCGAGGTGTCGGGCGAGGGCAGCCCGAGCGAAGTTGCAAACAACCTGAACGCCGTGGTCGACGCCTATCAGCACGGCGGTGGGTTCTTCCCGCCGACCCCGCGAGAGCACTCATGAGACGTACGCCCGAGGAGATCGCGAAGATGCGCCGGGCCGGCAAGGTGGTTGCCGAGATGCTCTCCGAGACGCGGCTCAAGATAAAGCCAGGCGTGACGACAGCCGAGCTGGACCGTGTTGCCCGGGACGTGCTCGAACGACGGGGCGCCAGGTCGAATTTTCTCGGGTATCACGGCTTCCCGGCTGTGATCTGCACTTCGCCGAACAACATGATCGTGCACGGCATCCCGGGATCTCGTGTCCTCGAGGAGGGCGATGTGATCTCGATCGACTGCGGGGCGATCATCGAGGGTTATCACGGCGACGCCGCCTATACCGCCCCGGTCGGCGAGATCTCGCCAGCCGCCGCGCGCCTGTTGGAGGTGACCGAACGGAGCCTGTGGGTGGGCATCGATCAGCTCCGGGACGGCAACCGTCTTCATGACGTCGGCAGGGCGGTCCAGGAGGTGGCCGAGGCCGCGGGGTACTCGGTCGTGCGCAAGTACGTCGGTCACGCCATCGGCACCGCGATGCACGAAGACCCACAGGTGCCGAACTACTGGCCAGGCACCCCAGGCCCGAGGATCAAGGTCGGCAACGTCTTTGCCATCGAGCCGATGGTGAACATCGGGACTCCCGACACGATCGAGCTCGAGGACGGGTGGAGCGTCGTGACGGCGGACGGCAGCCTCTCGGCGCACTTCGAGCACACCATCGCCGTCACCGAGGACGGTCCGGAGGTGCTCACGCAGGCCTGAACGGCTATCATGGTCCCGCCTCGGGTCCAGTGGCCGGCGGCTATGCTTTCCCGTGGCACGGACCGGTGGACAGTACGCGGGATCCACGCGAGGAACCATCGCCAAGATCTACTGACCGGCGGTTGTCGCGTCAGTGTCATAAGAGTCGGATTAGTTGTAGGAGGTTGTCCTGCCCAAGCCCAAGGAAGATGCGATCGTGCTGGAAGGAACGGTTGTCGAGCCGCTCCCGAACGCCATGTTCCGCGTAGAGCTCGAGAACGGGCACAAGGTGCTCGCACACAGCTCGGGCAAGATGCGGATGCATCGGATTCGCATCTTGCCGGGGGATCGAGTCCAGGTCGAGATCACGCCGTACGACTTGGCACGAGGGCGCATCACATATCGCTACAAGTGAGACAGCGCCCGGTAGGTGCCGGGTTTTTGAGCAGGCGGATGCAGGAGCCGGGCGGCAAGCGCCGCCAAGGCGGGAAACGGGTCGGCGGCGCCGGCCCTGTCGAGTGGAGCATGAGACAGTGAAGGTTCGACCGAGCGTCAAGACGATGTGCGAGAAGTGCAAGATCATTCGCCGGCACGGCCGTGTGATGGTGATCTGCACCAACCCACGACACAAGCAGAGGCAGGGTTAGCACGTGGCCCGAATTTCAGGCGTCGACATCCCGCGCGAGAAGCGTCTCGAGATCGCGCTGACCTATATCTACGGGATCGGCCAGACCAGGGCGCAGCAGACCTGCGCCGAGACGGGCATAAGCCCCGACACCCGCGTCCGTGATCTGACTGACGAGGAGGTGGCTCGGCTCAGGGCCTGGGTCGACGCCAACTTCAAAGTCGAAGGTGACCTTCGCCGCGACGTAGCTCAGGACATCAAGCGGAAGATGGAGATCGGCTGTTACCAGGGTATTCGCCACCGCAAGGGGCTTCCGGTCCACGGTCAGCGCACCCACACCAACGCTCGCACCCGCAAGGGACCGAAGAAGACAGTCGCCGGAAAGAAGAAGGTGCGCAAGTAACCATGGCTCTGCATTCGACCAATCGATCACGTTCGGACCGCCGCTGATGGCAAAGACGACCAAGCCCGGCGGTCGCCGTCCGCGCCGCAAGGAGCGCAAGAACGTCACCTACGGCGTCGCCCACATCAAGAGCTCGTTCAACAACACGATCGTCTCGATCAGCGACCAGGAGGGCAATGTCATCTCCTGGGCGTCAGCGGGCAACGTCGGTTTCAAGGGATCTCGCAAGTCGACGCCGTACGCGGCCCAGATGGCGGCTGAGCAGTGCGCTCGCCGCGCGATGGAGCACGGTGTGCGCCGCGTCGACGTGCTGGTGCGTGGTCCCGGCTCAGGACGCGAGACGGCGATCCGCTCGCTTTCGAGCGCTGGCATCGAGGTCACAGGGATCAAGGACGTCACGCCGATTCCGCACAACGGGTGCCGCCCGAAGAAGCGGCGCCGGGTATAGGTAGGGAGACGACGATGGCGCGATACACAGGACCTGTCTGCCGCCTCTGCCGGCGTGAGAAGGTCAAGCTTTTCCTGAAAGGACCCAAGTGCGAGACGGTCCGCTGCCCGATGGAGCGGCGCCCCAGCCCGCCAGGAGAGCACGGGCGTGACCGTTTGCGCCAGCCCTCCGAGTACAACACCCAGCTGCGCGAGAAGCAGAAGGCACGCCGTATCTACGGAGTCCTCGAGACCCAGTTCCGCAACATGTACGAGGAGGCGAACCGCCAGGCCGGCGTCACGGGCGACAACCTGCTGCGGATGCTGGAGTCGCGCCTCGACAACGTCGTGTTCCGCGCCGGGTGGGGAGCCAGCCGCAGCCAGGCTCGGCAGTTGGTGCGTCACGGCCATGTCCGCGTGAGCGGCAAGCGCGTGACGATCCCGAGCTACCGGGTACGCCAGAACGACCAGGTCGAGCTGAGCGAGAAGGCGCGCGAGTTCATCGTGGTCCGCCACAACCTCGACACCATCGACCGCCGGCCTCCTGCATGGCTCGAGGTCGAGGACGGCGGCAGCGCCGTGCGCGTGCTCTCACTTCCGCTGAGGGAACAGATCGACACCCAGGTGCGCGAGCAGCTCATCGTCGAGCTGTACTCCAAGTAGCCAGCGCGCCAAT
>PLKG01000063.1:64559-89101 GCA_003140595.1 Acidimicrobiaceae bacterium
GCGCTCCGCCGCACCCTCTTGTCGTCGATCCCCGGTGCCGCCGTCACCCAGGTGCGCTTCGACGAGGCGCTCCACGAGTTCACGTTCCTTCCCGGGGTGAAGGAGGACGTGAGCGACATCATCTTGAACCTGAAGGACCTCGTCCTGCGCAGCGAGTCGGACACGCCGGTCACAATGCGGATCGACGTGCGCGGCCCAGCCGATGTGACAGGCGCGGACCTGCGCACGACTTCGGACGTCGAGGTTCTCAACGCCGGGGTCCACATCGCGACGGTGAACTCCAAAGGACGCCTTGCGATTGACGTCACCGTCGAGCAGGGCAAGGGATACGCGCCGGCCGAGCGCAAGCAGGTGGCGGCCACCATCGGAGTCATCCCGGTCGACGCCATATTCTCGCCCGTGCGCCGGGTCGCGTTCGTGGTCGAGCCCACCCGCGTCGAGGTATCCACCGACTTCGACAGGATCGTCATCGACATCGAGACCGATGGCTCGATCTCACCGCGCGAAGCGCTCGCTTCGGCCGGTCAGACATTGCGGGGCCTGCTTTCGATCGTCGCCCAGCTTGCGGGCGAAGGCCGGGGCCTGGAGCTCGGCGAAGTCGGCATCGCCGTCACGGGCTCACCTGACCTGGACCTGCCCATCGAGGACCTGGACCTGCCTGAGCGCCCGCGCAACTGCCTCAAGCGAGCGCAGATCAACACGGTGGGCGAGCTCATCGAACGTTCGCCGGAGGACCTGCTGGCGATCACCAACTTCGGCCAGAAGTCGCTCGACGAGGTACTCGAGCGCCTCGACGAGCGCGGGCTGTCGCTGCGCGAGGCAGGCGTCTGAGATGCCCGCCACCCCTAAGAAGGGCCGGCGTCTCGGCGGGGACGCGGCGCACCAGAAGGCCATGCTGGGCAATCTCATCGCCTCGCTCATCGCGGCAGACCCGCGATGGATCGTCACGACCGAGACCAAGGCGAAGGCGATGAGGCCCATAGCCGAGAAGCTCATCACCAAGGCGCGAAAGGGCGGCGTCCACAACCAGCGCCAGGTCGTGGCTTTCATCCGTGACAAGGACATGGCCCACAAGCTGTTCTCCGAGATCGGCCCGCGCTATGTCGACCGGCCGGGTGGTTATATCCGGATCCTCAAACTGGGGCCGCGCCAGGGAGATAACGCTCCGATGGCCCGTGTCGAGCTTGTGTGAGGCTGTTCGAGCCCGGTAACGAAGCGGCCCCGAGTGGGCCGCTTCGTCGCGTAATGCTCCTTGTCGCCTATGACGGAACTTCGTTCCACGGCTTCGCCGCTCAGAAAGACCAGTACACGGTCGGGGGCCAGCTCGCCAAGGCCCTGGGCTCGATGGCCGGCCACGAGGTATCGCTGACCTGTGCCGGGCGGACCGATGCCGGTGTGCACGCGCTGGGCCAAGTCGTACATGTGGACCTCGACGAGAGGATCGTCGCGAAGTGGGCGGCGCGATCGCCTGAGCCGGGGAAGCTGCTGGAGCGGCTCGGCAGGTCCCTGAGCCGCCAGCTCGGACCCGCCATTGCGGTGATCGAGGCCCGGGTGGCTCCCGACGGTTTCGACGCCCGTCACTCGGCGACAGCTCGGCGTTACCGCTACAGCCTGCTCCGCACGCCGTGGCCCGACCCGTTGGCGCACCACAGCTCGTGGCATGTGCCAGGCACCCTCGACTTGGCGGCAATGCGCATCGGCACAGACGCCCTATTGGGCGAGCACGACTTCTCGGCTTTCTGCCGGCTCCCGCACGGTGAGTCGGCCCCGATCATCCGGCGGGTGCTGTCGGCCGGGTGGTCCTTTGCGCCGGGCGACGACAGGTTGTGGTTCTTTAGGATCGAGGCGAACGCGTTCTGCCACCAGATGGTCCGGTCGGTGGTCGGCACGCTCGTCGCGGTCGGGCAGGGACGCATCCCGGCCGGCGAGCTGCTCGCGATCGTCCGCGGTGGAGACCGGTCTCGAAGCGGCCAGCCCGCCCCCTCCCGAGGACTTTGCCTGATGGGCGTGGAGTATCCGGACAGCTTGGTTCCAGGAGGGACGTGGCAGCCTGGCCAGGGCGACTGGGCCACCTCGAGGGGGTGAGGCTCCGGCTTGCCGACGGCCCCGGCGTCTTCTATCGTTGACTGCTGGCTCTTGCCCGCTGAGCTTGAGGTTCGCGCCCTTTAACCGGTGGTCGCGGGATGCTCAGGGTGAGCACCACGAGTTGACTTCTACAAAGGACGGTCGTGCGCACGTATTCCCCCAAGCCGAGCGAGCTTCAACGCGTTTGGCGCGTTGTCGACGCCGACGGCCTCGTTCTAGGCCGCCTTTCGAGCGAGGTCGCGCGCGTGCTTCGCGGCAAGCACCGCCCGATCTTTGCCCCCCACATCGACACCGGTGACCACGTGATCGTCATCAATGCCGCCAAGATCGTCATGACCGCGGACAAGAGCGACAGGTCATTTTCTTACCGCCACAGCGGCTACCCGGGCGGGCTTCGGACCGTCAGCTATGCCCGAGAGCTCGCGGACAAGCCAGAAGAGGTCGTTCGCCGTGCAATCAAGGGCATGCTGCCCAAAGGCGCGCTCGGCCACAAAATGCTCGGGAAGCTGAAGGTCTACGCCGGTCCCGACCACCCGCACGCCGCCCAGCTGCCCATTCCCCTCGATTTGCCCGCCGCCCGGCGAGCTTCCTAGCCCCGAAGGACCCTGCTTCATGGCAAAGCCACTCGTCCAGTCGACCGGTCGCCGCAAGCGCGCCGTCGCCCGCGTGCGCTTGCGCACCGGAGAAGGTGCCATCACGATCAACAAGCGGCCGTTCGAGGAGTACTTCCCCTCAGAGACGCACCGCACGCTCGCGACCGAACCGCTGCGCATCGCCGGTGCCGTCGAGCGCTACGACGTTGACGCGACGATCGACGGCGGAGGCATCGCCGGTCAGGCGGGCGCGCTCCGCCTCGGCATCGCCCGCGGCCTCATAGAGCTCGAGGCCGATCTCCGGGGCAGTCTCAAGAAGGCGGGCATGCTCACGCGAGACGCGCGAGAGAAGGAGAGCAAGAAGTACGGCTTGAAGAAAGCCCGTAAGGCTCCTCAGTACTCGAAGCGCTGAGCACCGATGGCGCCGCGGTTCGGCACCGACGGTATTCGGGGCGTCGCCGGCGTCGACCTGACGCCCGAGCTGGCTCTCGCGCTAGGGCGGGCCGCGGCCCGGATCGTGTCGGGCTCGCCGTTCCTGCTCGGACGCGACACCCGCCAGTCCGGGACGATGATCCAGTCCGCCCTTGCCGCAGGCATCGCGGCTGAGGGTACTGACGTCGTGGACGTCGGGGTCATCCCGACCCCGGGTCTCGCCTGGCTGGCGACCGACCGCGGGGTCCCGGCAGCAATGGTCTCGGCTTCGCACAACCCCTACGGGGACAACGGCATCAAACTGCTCGGTGCCGGTGGCACCAAACTCTCCGCCGAGCTCGAGATCGCCATCCAAGACGAGCTCGACCGGCTGACCTCTTCGGGCACCGTGCGCGAGGAGCCAGGTACGGGACCTGGGGTAGTCGGCGCGGCGCGAGGGGATCCAGATGCTCTGTGGAAGTACGCGGACCATCTGACTGGTGCCGTCGAGCGTGGTGCCCATTTCGGCCTCGAGGTCGTGATCGACTGTGCGAACGGCGCGGCGAGCGCCGTCGCACCGGCTGTGCTGGAGCGACTTGGGATCTCGCACAAGGTTCTCAATGCAGAGCCGAACGGCGTCAACATCAACGCCGAGTGCGGCTCGACCCACCTGAAGCCACTGCGACAGGCCGTCGTGGCCTCCGGCGCGGCGCTCGGTGTCGCGCTCGACGGTGATGCCGACCGGGTGCTCGCCGTAGACCACACCGGTGAGCTCGTGGACGGGGACCAGCTCCTCGCCATGTTCGCCTTCGACCTCCTCGAGCGTGGCCTTCTGACCGGCGGTTCCATAGTCGTGACGGTGATGAGCAATCTCGGGCTTCGCCTGGCGCTTCAGGCACGCGGGATCGGGGTTGTCGAGACGCCGGTCGGTGACCGCTACGTGAGCGACGCGATCGAGGCCAACGGCCTTCAGCTCGGCGGTGAGCAGTCCGGCCACCTCGTCTTCCGTCGGCACGGCATGACCGGCGACGGGATCCTGACCTCGCTGTTGTTGATGGAGCTCGTCGCCCGGCGAAAGCGCCCGCTCGCCGAGCTCGCGGCCGAGGCGATGACGCGCCTTCCTCAGGTGCTGCGCAACGTGAAGGTCTCCGACCCGTCGCGGCTCGCCGCGGCGAGGGCGGTCTGGGACGAGGTCGCGTTCGTCGAGTCCCAGCTCGCCGGGAACGGCCGTGTGCTCTTGAGGGCCTCGGGGACCGAGGCGCTCGTGCGCGTCATGGCCGAGGCGCCGACGCACCAGCTGGCCCGAGACGTCGTCGACCGGCTTGTCACAGTCGTGCTCCGCGAGCTTGACGCCACCGGACAAGCCGACAGGTCGTAGCCTTCAGGTATGTGCGGGATCATCGGCGTCACAGGCGCGGCCGAGCCGTTGCAAGTGATGCTCGACGCGCTGGCCCTCCTCGAATACCGCGGCTATGACTCCGCAGGAGTCGTCCTCGTCGACGCCGACCGCCTGTGGCGCAGGCGTGACGCTGTGCGCGGCCATTCCCTCGAAACGCTTCGTGCGGCTGGCGTGGACGCGCCGGCTCACATGTCCGCCGGTATCGGTCACACACGATGGGCGACCCATGGGGCCGCGGTCGAGCGCAACGCCCACCCCCACTGCGACTGCAGCGGCACCGTGGCGATCGTGCACAACGGCATCATCGAGAACTACCAGGAGCTTTGGTCCAAGCTGGTCGCCGAGGGCCACACGCGTTCCTCGGAGACCGACTCGGAGGTCGTCGCCCACATGCTCGAGCGCGAGCTCGAAACCGGGGCAGGCCTCGCGGAGGCGCTGCGGCGGTGCGTGGGTGAGCTCAGAGGCGACTTCGCGCTGGCGGCGGTGACCACGAGAGAGCCCGGTGTGATCGCTGCGGCCCGCCGGACCTCGCCGCTCATCTTGGGGCGGACAGACGGGACGAGTCTCGTCGCCTCCGACATCGCGGCACTTTTGGGGACCACCCGGGACCTCTACCAGCTCGCCGACGACGAGATCGCCGAGGTCAGGCCTGATTCGATCTCTGTGGTCGGCCTCGATGGCCACTCTCGCGAGCTCGTGCCGCTCGAGGTCGGATGGGACCTCGTGGCGGCTCGGCGCGACGGCTACGACGATTTCATGTCCAAGGAGATCCACGAGCAGCCGAGAGCGCTCGCGGACACCCTCATGGGAAGGCTTCACGCCGACGGCACGACAGAGCTCGAGGAGCTCGGCTTCACCGCGGCGGACCTCGACGAGATCGAACGTGTCGTGCTGATCGGTTGCGGCTCGGCCTACTACGCCTGCCTGAGCGGCCGCATCGCCTTCGAGCATTGGGCCGCGATGCCCGCCGAGGTCGAGATTGCCAGCGAGTTCCGCTACCGGGATGCCATTTTGGGCGATCACACCCTCGTCGTGGCCGTCAGCCAGTCCGGCGAGACCGTCGACACCTTCCACGCGCTGCAGGAGGCACGACGCCGCGGCGCGAAGACCGTCGCTTTGACCAACGTCGTCGACTCGCTGCTGGCACGAGAGGCGGACGGCGCCCTCTACACAAGGGCGGGCCCCGAGATCGGCGTGGCGTCCACCAAGTGCCACGCGGCGCAGATAGTGATGCTCCAGCTTCTCGCCCTGCACTTCGCGCGCCAATGCGGGACGATCGAGCCTGAACAGGTACGCGAGCTTGCCGGCGGCCTGTTGGCGCTGCCCGGTCTCGTCGGGCGGGCTATCGATCGGATGGACGACTATTTCGCGGTCGCGAACCGACTCGCCGAGGTGCAGGACGTCTACTTCCTGGGTCGTCGTGTGGGTTACGCGGTCGCTCTCGAGGGGGCCCTCAAACTGAAGGAGCTCGCCTACGTGAGGGCCGAGGCCTATCCGGCCGGGGAGATGAAACACGGCCCCATCGCGCTCATCGACGAGAGCGCCGTGGTCGTCGCCATCGCCACCAGGGGGCGCCTGTGGGAAAAGGTGATGGCGAACATCGCCGAGGTCAAGGCTCGAGGCGCGACGGTCGTGGTGGTCTGCGACGAGGGAGACGAGGAGACCAAGGCGGTCGCGGGCGCGTCCTTGGAGATCCCGGCCGTGCCCGAGCTGTTGTCGCCGGCTGTGGCGATAGTGCCCCTGCAGGCGCTCGCGTACGGGGTGGCGCGTGCGCGCGGCAACGACGTGGACAGGCCCCGCAATCTCGCCAAGGTCGTCACAGTCGAGTGAACGCCGTCGTCGGTCGTCACCGGGGCAGTCGACGAAATGGGGCCGGAGGGTGATCGGGGTGGGCATCGACGCGGTCGACATCGAGCGGTTCCGCAGGCTCCTCGTCAGGCGACCCCAGTTGGCCGAGCGCATCTTCACCGGCGCCGAACGATCATTTTTGTCCGGGCGCGTTGACCCTGTGCCGGGCCTGGCGGTTCGCTTCGCAGCCAAGGAGGCGACGATGAAGGCTCTCGGCACGGGCCTCGGTGGCGTGCGGTTCGCCGACGTCGAGGTCATCGGCGGCGCGTCGGAGGCGCCGCGGCTCAAAATCTCCGGCCTCGCTGCCAGCCGCGCCGAGGCGCTCGGGATCCGTTCCTGGCACGTGTCGCTCACCCACACCGACTCGGTCGCGGCCGCTGTCGTCGTGGCGGACTGAGGAGACACGGATGCGAGCGGTCCACACCCGTGACGAGCTGAGGGCCGCGGATGAGGCCGCCATCGCCGAGGTCGGTTTCGATGCCCTTGTCTCCCGGGCCGGATCCGCCGTGGCCCACGCCGCGATCGGCCTGTTGGGCGTCGCCTACGGCAAGCGGGTGGTCGTCGTCGCCGGCCGCGGCCACAATGGCGACGACGGGCGCGTGGCCGCGGCCGCGCTGCGCCGCCGTGGCGTCAGGGTCACCGAGGTCGATCCCCGTGCCCTGCCTGCGAGGCTCCCGGCGTGCGACCTCGTCGTCGACGCTGCTTACGGGACCGGGTTCAGGGGTGAGTACCGTGCCCCGGAGGTTCCCGCCGGCACGCCCGTGCTGGCGATCGACATCCCGTCCGGGCTCGACGCGGACACCGGTCTCGCCTGCGAGGGAGCTGTCTCGGCCACAGCGACCGTGACGATGGCGGCGCTCAAGCCCGGGCTCTTGATGGGCGACGGGCCAGCTCTCGCCGGAAGCATCGAAGTGGCGCCGATCGGGATCGCCGTCGCCCCGGGCCAGTTGTGGCTGGTCGAGGATGCCGACATCGTGAGCTGGCTCCCGGCCCGCGAGCCCGAGACCAACAAGTGGCGCTCGGCATGTCTTGTGGTCGCGGGCTCGCCCGGGATGATCGGAGCGGCGCGGTTCTCGTGCAGTGCCGCTCAACGGGCCGGAGCCGGCATGGTGCGCTGGTGCGTGCCGGGCGTGTCGCCGGAGGACCTGCCTTCATCCGAGGCGGTGGCGTTGTCGGTTCCGGCGGCAGATTTCGCCGATGCCGTGCTCAGCGAGCTGCTCAGGTGCCGGGCACTTGTGATCGGTCCCGGGATCGGATCGGCACCCGGCACGGTGGCGTCGGTCAGGCGCCTGGTCGCCGAGGCCGAGGTGCCCGTGATCGTCGACGCGGACGGGCTGGGAGCGCTCGGTCCGCTGGACGAGGCGCGTGAGGTGTTGGCGGGGCGCAAGGTCCCAGCGGTGCTCACACCCCACGATGGCGAGTACGAGCGGCTTGCCGCCACGGCGTCAAGAGCCGACAGCCAGCCGGGTCGTGACCGCGTTGCGGCCGCACGTTCGCTTGCCACCAGCCTCGGAGCCATTGTGCTCGTGAAGGGCTCGACGACGGTCGTTGCCGCGCCGGACGGCCGGGGGTTCCTAGTCACCTCCGGCTCCCCACGCCTGGCGACGGCGGGCACCGGTGACGTGCTGTCGGGCGTCATCGGCGCCTTTTTAGCGAGAGGAGTCGATCCCCTGCGGGCGGCGGCCCTCGCGGCGCACGTGCACGGCCGTGCCGCCGGCCTCGGATTCTTAGACGGCCTGGTCGCCGGCGACCTGCCAGAGCTCGTCGCTAGCGTGATCTCGGGCGCCCGTGGCTGACGGCTGGCAGCGCCGTGCGTGGGCAGAGGTGGACCTCGATGCCATCTCGTCGAATGCCCGCGTGATGAAGGCCGTCGCCTCGCCCGCCGAGCTGTGTGCCGTTGTCAAGGCGGACGGCTATGGGCATGGGGCCGTTCCCGTCGCCACCGCAGCGCTGGCCGGTGGTGCGAGCTCACTAGCGGTGGCTCTGGTCGAAGAAGGCGTGGTCTTGCGCGAGGCGGGACTGGACGTGCCGATCCTTCTTCTCTCCGAGCCCGCCGGCGAGGCGATGGGAGAAGTCGTCGCACGCGATCTGATCCCGACCGTGTACACCAAGGCCGGCCTGGAGGCTCTCCGCAAGGCGGCCATCGCGGCCTCGCGTCGGATCGGCGTCGAGGTGAAGCTCGACAGCGGCATGCACCGGGTGGGTGCCGACTTCGAACAGGCTCGCCGGATCGTGGAGCAGGTCGTCGAGTCCCCGGAGCTTTGCTACGCGGGTCTGTGGACGCATCTGGCGGTCGCGGACGAGCCCGATGACCCCTTCACCGGCGAGCAACTGGCGCGCTTTGAGGCGCTTCGCTCGAGCCTGGAGGCGGCCGGGCTCCCGGCACCGGGCCGGCTCCACGCGGCGAACTCGGCGGGGGCGATCGCGCACGCGTCCTCGCGCCTTGACGTCGTGCGCTGCGGGATCTCCCTCTACGGGTACCTGCCCTCGGCCGCCGTCTCGCCCGCGCCGATCGAGGCGGCGGGCCTTGGGGCACTCCGTCCGGCCCTCACGTGGAAGACCCAGGTCAGTCATGTGCGGATCCTTTCAGCAGGCGAGCGGACGAGTTATGGAAGGGCCTACGTGTTGGCAGAGAGGGCTGACATCGCGACGGTGCCGGTCGGATACGCGGACGGGGTTCCGAGATCGCTGTTCGAAGGCGGTGGCGAGCTGCTCATCGGCGGTCGCCGCCGGCAGGTGGCCGGAACTGTGACCATGGACCAGTTGCTGGTCGACTGCGGCCCGGACTCCGGTGTGCGCTGCGGCGACGAGGTCGTGCTGATCGGTTCCCAGGGTGACGAGACGGTGTCGGCCCAGGAATGGGCTGACCGTATCGGCACCGTCTCCTACGAGATCCTCTGCCGCATCGGGCCCCGCCTGCCCCGCAGGCACGTTCACGGCGGCGGACAGCTGTAGTGGTGCCGAGCGACAAGCGGGTCGTCGCGTACGCGACGGCGGCCGTGTTCAGCGCCGCGGGCCTCGCCTTCGCGCTCTCGCACCGCTACCTGAGGACCCACGAGAGCTCTGCCGCGCCCGACCCGGAGCTCGCCGTGCCCGACGACGTCGTGCACCGCGAGATCGCCATGCGCGACGGAGGTGAGATCCACCTGATCGAGAGGGGTGAAGGCCCGCCGCTCATGTTGCTGCACGGGGCCAGCCTCTCGTCGGAGGCGTGGAGCTACCAGCTACGCGACCTTGCTCCGAACCACCGCGTGATCGCGCTCGACCTGAGAGGCCACGGGCTCTCCACCGCCGGCCACGAGGGCGTCACGATCTCGGCCATGGCTGACGACGTCGACGAAGTGCTAATCGCGCTCGATCTCAGTGACGTCGTTCTGGCGGGCCACTCCATGGGAGGGATGGTGTGCCTGCGCCTCGCCAGGCACCACCCGGAGCTGGTGGGGACGCGTATCGGCGCGATCGCCTTGATAGGGACCAGCGGTGGGCTGGGCGTGCCGGTTCCCAGCTGGGGCCGGCTCTCGGCCGCGGTGAGCCGGGTTGCCGGGGCCGGCGTGGGCATATGGCGCCCGGCCAGGACCGCCCTGCCGACGGGCGACACCGGGTACCTCGCGTCCCGCATCGGCTTCGGGCGCAGGGCGCGCCCGGTGGAGGTCGTCGAGACGCTGCGGATGCTCCGGGCGACCGAGCCCGAAGTGTTCACGGGGCTTGTCGGCGAGGTCCTCGCCTTCGAGGAGCGTGAGGAGTTCGGCGGGGTCGAGGTGCCGGTGGTCGTCGCCGTCGGAACGAGCGATCACCTCACGCCACCGCTCTATGCACGCAGGCTGGTCGCGGGATTCGAGAACGCCACCCTGGTGGAGTACGAAGGTGCCGGCCACATGCTCATGTACGAGCGGCGCGNNGAGGAGCACCTTGACGGCCCCGGTGCGCCTGGAGTCCGCAAGCGCGAGTACCGCCTCGGCCCACTGCGACAACGCGAAGCGGTGGGTCACGACCGCTGTCAGGTCAAGGCCCGCCTTCGCGAAGTCGAAGTAGTGCTCGAAGGCGTGCTTGCGGACGCCGGCGACCTCCTCGATTCCAAAACCGTTGGAGCCGATCACCCGAAGTTCCTTGAAGTACATGGGCGTCCACTCGAAGCGCTTGGGAGGCTCGACACCGCTCACAACGAGAGCGCCTCCGGTGCGCAGGAGGCGCAGGGAAGTCTCGACTGTCTCGGTGCTTCCGATCGTGTCGTAGACGACGCCTGGGCCGTCCTGCAGCCACTCCTTGCCGCTCCACGGCATTATCCCGGTCTCGCCCGTGCGGCGCGAGACCTCCCGCACCAGGCTGTCCGGATCGGAGCTCAGCACGGCGTCGGCGCCGAGCTTGGCGGCGAGCGATGCCCTGAAACCCGGCCGCGTGGCTGCCCAGATCTCGAGACCGGGGTAGAGGTGGCGAAGCAGGCCTATCGCCGCGAACGCGAGTGTGCCCGACCCGTAGACGAGCACGGGGAGCGAGATGTCCGGGGGACTCAGCAGGATCGAGCGGAGCGAGACGCTGACCGGGTCGGACAAGACTGCTGCCTCGTCGCTCATCGTGTCGGGCACGTCGAAAAGCTGGCTCTCGTGCGCGCAGAAACGCTCCGCGTGCACGCCGGCCGCTCCTGCACAGTTGCCGAGATGGATGGCGACGGGGAGGTTCCCGTAGCGGAAGTTCCGGCACCAGGGGTAGCGTCCCTCGGCGCAGGCCGGGCAGAGCGGCTCGATGCCGCGCGGCGTGCACCACAGCCACGGGTTGAGAACGACGCGACTCCCCGTGTCCAGCCTGCGGGCCACCGCTTCGTGACCGAGGACGTGGGGGAACGACACGAGCGCGGTGAGAGCGTTGTCCCGCCGACCGTTCAGGAATATCTGCTTCGCGTCTGAGCCGCAGATGCCACTTATGACCGTCTCGCATTTGACCCAGCCTGCCGCGGGCGGGACGGGCTCGGGGACCTCCTCGAGGCTGATAGGCGCGTACTTCGAGACGAATGCCCGCTTGTCGACCCGGCCGCCGATCACGGTCGCGGCCTCCCGGGCCAGGTTGTGTTGGAACAGCAGTGCCTGCACTGGACCCCTCTTGAGTATCGCCGGGCTGGGCTGCAACCTAGCGCCTCGCTCCCGTCTCGCGCGGCTGGGGTAGCTACGATCATCGGCTAGTGACGACCCTCGCCGACCTAGAGGCGGTGGCGCTCGGCTGCGTCGCCTGCCCCCTCGCATCAGGACGGACAAAGGTGGTCTTCTCGGCGGGGAACCCGGCAGCGTCGCTCATGCTCGTGGGTGAGGCGCCAGGTCACGACGAGGATCTCGTCGGGGAGCCTTTCGTCGGCCGTTCCGGGCAGCTGCTCGACCGGCTGCTCTCAGAGGAGCTCGGGCTCGACCGGACAGGCTGCTACATCGCGAACGTCGTCAAGTGCCGGCCTCCCGGCAACCGGGACCCTGTGCCGCTCGAGGTGGCGGCCTGTCGCCATTTCCTCGAGTCCCAGGTCGAGCTCGTGTCGCCGAAGGTGATCGTCTCGCTCGGCAACTTCGCCAGCCGCACGCTGCTCGGTGTCACAGAGGGCGTGACCTCCCTACGCGGCAGGTCTTACAGCTACGGCTCGAGGGTGCTGGTCCCGACCTTCCACCCGGCCTACGCGCTGCGGGGCGGCGGAGTGGTGGTCGCCGAGATGCGTGCCGATCTCGTGCGGGCGAAGAAGTTCCTCCTATGAGTGCCCCGCAGACGGTGAGCCGGGCCGGTTGATGGAGAACTGGGCGACAGTCTCGAGTGCGAGCGCGGAACAGACCCGGGAGATCGGTGCGCAGATCGCGCGTCTTGTCGATAAGGGCGACGTCGTGCTGCTCGTCGGGTCGCTCGGCGCGGGGAAGACCACATTCGTCCAGGGCCTGGTGGCCGCGCTCGGCGGCCGGGATCCGGTCACGAGCCCCACTTTCACGCTCGCGCACAAGTACCGGACTTCACCGCCGGTGACTCATGTCGATCTGTGGCGTCTCGATCATCTGCAGGAGGTCGTGGACCTCGCGTTGGAGGAGGAGCTCGACGAGGGCGGGGTCGTGATCGTCGAATGGGGCGACGCGGCCGAGCCGCTCTATGGCGCCGAGGCGCTCGTGGTGCGGCTCGATTGGGGCGCTTCTGACGGTGAGCGGACCATCGCCTTTGAGTGCCGCGGCCGGTCATGGTGCTCGAGGGCCGAGTTGCTCCGCGAAGCGCTGCGAGCAGGATCGGTGGGTGCAGGTTGAGGATCCTCGCGATCGAGACCGCCGTCATCGAGGTGGGCGTGGCGCTCGCGGATGAGACCGGCCCGTTGGCGAGCGTGACGGCCCGTCCCGGCCGCCGCCAGGCCGAGACGCTGCATCCCGCGATCGCGGACCTTTTGCGGATCGCTGAGATCGCGCCGTCACAGCTCGACGCCATCGCGGTCGACATCGGTCCGGGGCTCTTCACAGGTCTTCGAGTCGGTGTGGCGACTGCGAAGGCGCTCGCCGGTGCGCTCGGGCTGCCAGTGGTAACCGCGACGAGCCTCGAGGTGCTGGTAGCGGCCTGTCCCTCGGCCTTCGGCATGGTCGTGCCCGTCGTCGACATGCGCCGGGGCGAGGTTGCCTGGACGATGCCGGCGAGCCCTGAGCCCGGGTTTCGCGTCGGCGCCCCGGGCGAGCTCGCCGCCGAGCTGGCCGCGCTGGCGGCCGAGGGTGCCGGGCCGGTCCTCCTGGTCGGCGACGGCGCGCTCTTTCACCGCGGGCTGCTCGAGGGCGCGACCACACCCGCCCCGGTCTTCGCAGGACCCGAATTGGCCGCTCCTCCAGTAGCCTCGCTGGCCGTGCTGGCCATCGCGGCAATGAGGAACGGGACCTGCTGCGATCCGGCCGAGGTAGGTGCCCTCTACGGGCGGGAGGCCGACGCTCGGATCAACTGGACCACCCGCGAGGCTCGTGAGGCCGTGAGCCAGTGACGAGCGTGCGATCCATCTTCCACCTGCGCCCGCGCCGGGCTGGCGTCGCTGCGAAGTCGAAAGGCAAGGGCGGCGCCGCCGAAGCTTGCGTCGAGATCGTGCCGATGCGGCGGTCGCACCTTAAGAGCGTGATCGCCATCGAGCGGCGGATCTTCCCGAGCCCGTGGTCGCTCGGGCTCTACCTGAGCGAGATCACCCAACCGGCGACCCGGGCGTACTACGTGGCCTGTGTCGGGCCGGACGTCGTCGGCTACGCCGGCATGATGGTCGTCGTCGGCGAGGGGCACGTGACCAACATCGGCGTCGCCCCCGAATGGCAGCGCCACGGTGTCGCGCGCCGGCTGCTGCTCAAGCTCGCCGCCGAGGCACGCGAGAGGTCCGCCCAGCACCTGACCTTGGAGGTGCGGGTGTCGAACGCGGGAGCCCAAGCCCTCTACCACGAGTTCGGTTTCGTGCCTGCCGGCATCCGCAAGAACTACTACTCCGAGGTCCACGAGGACGCGATCGTCATGTGGGCCCACGACATCCACACCGACGCCTACCGTCTGCGCCTGGAGGGGATCGAGGCCCGGCTCAGACCACTCGGCCCGCCTCACGGCGCCGGTCAGGCGCCGGCTCTGCCCGAGCTGTGAACCAACGCGGCCGCATCCTCGGCATCGAGACGTCCTGCGACGAGACAGCTGCCGCGGTCGTCGATCAGGGGCGCACCGTCGTCAGCTCAGTCGTCTCCAGCCAGGTGGACCTGCACGCCCGCTACGGCGGCGTCGTGCCCGAGCTCGCGGGGCGCGCGCATGTCGAGCTCGCCCTGCCGGTCGTGACCGATGCCCTCCAAGGCGCGGGCCTCGACCGCCGCGGGCGTAGCTTCGAGGACCTTGAGGGGCCGCTCGGGATCGATGCGGTGGCGGCGACAATCGGCCCGGGGCTGATCGGCGCCCTGCTCGTCGGGGTCAGCACCGCCAAGGCATTCGCACTCGCATGGGGTGTGCCCTTCGTCGGGGTGAACCACCTCGAAGGTCATCTGTACGCGGCCATGCTGGAAGCACCCGAGCTCGAGCTGCCGGTCGTTGTCCTGCTCGTCTCCGGTGGCCATACCCTGCTCGTGGCACTCGACGCGCCGGGCAGCTACCGGGTGCTCGGGGCCACCGTCGACGACGCCGCGGGCGAGGCCTTCGACAAGGTCGCCCGCTATCTCGGGCTCGGTTACCCGGGCGGCCCCGAGATCGACCGGCTGGCGCGTTCGGGCGACAGCTCTTTGATCCGCTTCCCGAGGGCGTCGACCGCAGGCGCCTTGGACTTCTCGTTCTCCGGGCTCAAGACGTCAGTCGTCAGCTATGTCCGCGCGCACCGCGAAGTGGCCAACGCCGATGTGGCGGCGTCCTTCCAGGAGGCCGTGGTAGACGTCCTTGTCGCGAAGTCGCTCGCGGCAGCCGATGAAATCGGGGCTCGCGGAGCCTGCCTGGCCGGGGGGGTGGCGGCGAATTCTTCTCTCAGACAGCGCTTTGGCGAGGCCTTCGCCGCTCGCGGGATGATGTCGTATCTCCCGAGCCGCGCGATGTGCACCGACAACGCCGCAATGATCGCGGCCGCCGGTTATTTCCAGCTCGAGCGGTCCGGACCGACTCCGCTCGATGCAGGCGCAGTCCCTGACCTGCAACTGCGCAGCTCGAAGTAGCACTCTGCCTGCGAGGTTGCCAGCGGCGCCTACTGACGGTATCGTTGGCACTCGTAAGTCGAGAGTGCTAACGGAGCCAGACAGGAGGCCCCTGAAATGAAGTTGCAGCCCCTGGACGACCGCATCGTCGTTCGGCCGAGCGAGTCAGAAGAGACGACCGCATCCGGCCTTGTCATCCCCGACACGGCGAAGGAGAAGCCCCAACAGGGTGAAGTTCTCGCGGTAGGGCCGGGTCGGCGTACCGAGAGCACCGGCGAGCTCGTCCCCTTGGACGTTGCCGTCGGCGACAAGGTCGTCTACTCGAAGTATGGCGGTACAGAGATCACCCACGACGGCGAGGAGCTACTGATCCTCTCGAGCCGTGACGTATTGGCAAAGGTGAGCCACTGATGCCGAAGATTCTCGTGTTCGACGAGAATGCAAGGCGCCGGTTGGAGATCGGTGTCAACAAGCTCGCCGACACAGTCAAGGTCACACTCGGCCCCAAGGGCCGCAACGTCGTGCTCGACAAGAAGTTCGGCGCGCCGACGATCACCAACGACGGCGTCACGATCGCCCGTGACATAGAGCTCGAGGACCACTTCGAGAACATGGGCGCCCAGCTCGTCAAGGAAGTCGCGACGAAGACCAACGACGTGGCAGGCGACGGGACGACCACCGCTACGGTGCTCGCCCAGGCGCTCGTGCGTGAGGGCCTTCGCAACGTGGCTGCGGGAGCCAACCCGATGTCGCTGAAGCGCGGCATCGAGAAGGCCGTGGCCGCAGCTGTCCAGTCGATCCAGCACCAGGCCAAAGAGGTCGAGGGTCGTCAGGAGATCGCGCAGGTCGCTGCCATCTCGGCGGCGGACGTCTCCATCGGCGAAGTGCTTGCCGACGCGATCGACAAGGTCGGAAAGGACGGGACGGTCACCGTCGAGGAGTCCAACACCTTCGGGCTGGAGCTCGAGTTCACCGAGGGCATGCAGTTCGACAAGGGCTTCCTCTCGCCGTACTTCGTGACCGACCCCGAGCGCCAGGAGGCGATTCTCGAGGACGCCTACCTGCTCATCGTCAACGGCAAGGTGTCTTCGGTCCACGACCTGGTTCCCGTGCTCGAGAAGGTGATGCAGACGGGCAAGCCGCTGCTGATCATCGCCGAGGACGTGGAGGGCGAGGCCCTCGCGACCCTTGTCGTGAACAAGATCCGCGGCCTGTTCCAGTCGGTCGCCGTGAAGGCGCCCGGCTTCGGCGAGCGGCGCAAGGCCATGCTCGGTGACATCGCCGTCCTCTCGGGTGCCCAGCTGATCTCCGAGGAGGTCGGCCTCAAGCTCGAGAACACGACGCTCGACCTGTTGGGTCGCGCACGGCGCGTGGTCGTCACCAAGGACGACACGACGATCGTCGACGGTGCAGGTGCCGAGGACGACGTCAAGGGCCGGATCTCCCAGATCAAGCGGGAGATCGAGGAGACCGACTCGGACTGGGACCGNNGCGACCGAGATCGAGCTCAAGGAGAAGAAGCACCGCATCGAGGACGCTCTCTCCGCGACCCGTGCAGCGATCGAGGAGGGCATCGTCGCCGGTGGCGGCACGGCCCTTGTCCGCAGCCGCGCTGCTGTCAACAAGGCGATCGCCGCCCTGACAGGCGACGAGGCCACCGGTGCAGCGATCGTCGGGCGTGCGCTAGCCGAGCCGCTCAAGTGGATCGCCATCAACGCAGGCTTCGAGGGCGCTGTGATGGTGCGGGAGGTCGAGCACGCGAAGGGCACGATCGGCCTGAACGCTCTCACGGGCGAGCTCGAGGACCTCGTCAAGGCCGGCATCATNNGACCCGGCGAAGGTCACCCGCTCGGCGTTGCAGAACGCCGCGTCGATCGCTGCGCTCTTGCTCACGACCGAGGCGCTCATCGCCGACAAGCCGGAGAAGCCTGAGAGCCACGCTGCTGCGGTAGCGGCCGCCGCCGGTGGCGGCATGGGGATGATGTAACTCGATTCCCGCCGCCTCGAGATGTAATGACAACAGCCGGGCCTTGTGCCCGGCTGTTGTCGCGCTAGGTCTACCAATTCGCCAGCTCAGGTCGTCGAAGTTCACTGGCTGATGCCTACCGGGTCGAAAAGACCGGGAGCTCGCGTCCGATCCAGTCAATCAGCCGGCCGGCGCAGCTGCGAGCTTCGAGATCGGCTTGCGCTCGCTTACACTGCGCGGGTGATCCGCCAAGCTGTTCCCAGGCCTCAGTGGGCGAGGCGGATCGACCACCCGGTCAACGGGCTCGAGGTCGCGGATCCGGCCCTACAGCTCACCATCGGCGCCGCCCGGAGCGCCTTCGGGCCTTTGGCGGTCGCCTCCGGCGATCAAGCTGAGCCGGTCCCGGGCGCAGCTGCGGTGCTCATCACCCTCGTGGCGGGCGACGACCGTGGGAGCGACTCGGCCGCGTCGGTCGTGCTCATACGCAGGGCGGCACACCTGCGTGCGAACCCTGGTGAGATCGCTTTCCCGGGCGGCCGCATCGAGCCGGGCGAGGCGCCCTTGGCCGCGGCGCTGCGGGAGGCCGAGGAGGAGGTGGCCCTTCCCCGAGACGCGGTAGATGTGCTCGGCGAGCTGGCGAGCGCTCGCCAGCTTCGGCGTCCGGTTCCGATTCTTCCCTTCGTGGCCGCCGCGCGGGGCCGCCCGGCGCTCGAGGCGAACCCCTCCGAGGTCGACTGTGTCCTCGTCATCCCGCTCGCAGAGCTCGTCGCTCCGGGCCGCTACTGGCAGGAGCGGTGGGACCGTGCCGGAGATCCGGCCTTGACCATGCACTTTTTCGACTTGGGCGAGGATGTGATCTGGGGCGCGACGGCCCACATGCTCCATGGGTTGGTTCTCGGACTGCTGGGCCGTTGCGTGAGCCCGCCAGTCGGGCGCTGAGGGTCCCGCTCCTAGCCCCGCGTGCGTCGGGCGAAGAGGTGGGCTGCGAGCGGGGCGAAGACGGCAAGCATCCCGGCCGACCACAGGAGCGAGGTGACGATGGCGTGCTGCATGGGCCACGACTGAACCGTCGCGGAAGGGTTCGGGTTGGCGAAGAGCTGGCGGCACGCCGCGGTCACCGCGCTGATGGGGTTCCAGTCGGCAACAGCGCGCAGCACCGTCGGCATCCGTTCGGTCGGGACCAACGCGTTGGAGACGACGGCGAGAGGGAACAGGACGACGAGCCCGATGCCCTGCGCCGACTCGGGGCCTTTGGACACGATGCCCAGGCATGCGCAGCCCCACGAGAGCGAGTAGCTGAAGAACAGGAAGATGGCAAGGCCGGCGATCGTCGACCCGACACCTGACTCCGGGCGCCAGCCGACGAGCAGTCCGGTCATGCAGACGAAGAAGGCGCAGAGAACAGCGGTCAACAGGTCCGTCACGGACCGTCCGACGAGCACTGCCGGTCGCCACATCGGCAACGACCGGAAGCGGTCGATGATCCCGCCGTTCAGGTCGTTGCTGAGCCCGACCGCTGTTCCCATCGCCGATGTCGTCAGGTTGAGCGCGAGCATGCCGGCGATCGCGAAGCTGGCGTAGGTGCCCCCATGGGGCAGGACCACGCCGGCACCGAAGACGTATACGAACAGCGCGGTGAAGAGGACGGGTTGGATGGTGACATCGGACAGCTGCAGCGGCTCGCGCGAGATGTGCACCAGGTTGCGTTCGGTGAGCACCGCCACGTTGCTCAGCTGGCGGACAAGCCGGTGCCCGCGCGACCGGCCAGCCGGCGGTGAGAGCCGTGTCGTGACGGTCATGGCAGCACGGCCTCCATCTCTTCGGCGGACGATCCGGTCCCGGGCACTCCGCCGTCGGTACTCTCCGACATCGGGTGGCCGGTGAGGGCGAAGAACACGTCGTCGAGAGAAGGCTGGTGAAGGACGACGTCGTCGACGGTCATGCCCGCCGCGTCGAGGGCACGCACAATCGTCGTCGCCAGTCCGTCGCCACTGCGGACCGGTGCGCGAAGGCGCCGGCCGTCGTGGCTGACCTGGATCGCGCCTTCGACAAATGGCTCGAGTGTCCCGACGGCTCTTGGATCGGGCGTGTTGAGGGTCACCTCGAGGCGTGCCCCTCCGATCCTGGTCTTGAGCTCGGTGGCCGTTCCGGAGGCGATCACCCGGCCGTGGTCGATGACCACGATCCGGTCGGCAAGTTCGTCGGCCTCGTCGAGGTATTGGGTGGTGAGCAGAAGTGTGACGCCGTCGGCGACGAGCTCGCGGATGATGCCCCACATGCGCACCCTGCTCGTCGGGTCGAGCCCGGTGGTCGGCTCGTCGAGGAAGAGCACCGGTGGGTGGGTCACCAGCCCTGCAGCAAGGTCCAGGCGCCTGCGCATCCCGCCTGAGTACCCCTTCATGACGCGGTCGCCGGCATCGGCGAGGTCGAACTGCTCGAGCAGGCCGCGCGCCCTCTCGCGCGCCTCGGCGCGGTGCAGTCCGCTCAGGCGCCCGATCATCACGAGGTTCTGACGTCCTGTCAGCATCTCGTCGAGGGTCGCGTCCTGAGCGGTGACACCGATGTTGCGCCGGACCTGGGACGCCTGGGTGACGACGTCGAAGCCGGCGACGCGCGCACGACCCCCGTCAGGGATGGCGAGCGTCGTCAGGATGCGGACGGCGGTGGTCTTTCCTGCACCGTTCGGCCCGAGCATGCCGAGGATCGCGCCGGCGGGAACCTCGAGATCGATCCCGGCGAGGGCGACGGTCCGGCCGAAGCGCTTCTTGAGGCCCTCGGCTTGGATCATCGAGTCGGTCGGCATGGGTCTGCGCCAGTCCTTTTCGGAAGTTACTAACTTGCCGCATGGTAAGTGAACTACTTACCGGTTGTCAAGTAGAATGGGGCATGGTCAAGATGTCGCCGACCGGGCCCGATTCGCGGCCCGAGACCGATTCCGGGAACGTGCTCGCAGAGGAGAACACCACACGCGAGCGGATCTTGGACATCGCCCTGGAGCTGTTCACCGAGCAGGGCTACGAGAAGACCTCGCTACGCCAGATAGCCGAGCGGCTGGGCTTCTCGAAGGCCGCGATCTACTACCACTTCGCCAGCAAGGAAGACATCCTGATCGAGCTCCATCTCCGTCTCCACGAGTTCGGACGCGGAGCCCTGAGCGGGATCGACCCCGGGGACATGTCTCTCGAGCGGGCGGCGGAGATCCTGGATCGGCTGATCGACCAGATACTCGGGCACCGCGCTCTGTTCGTGCTGTTCGAGCGCAACCAGGTCGCCCTGGACGAGTTGCACCGCCAGCGACATGATGCTGCGCACCAGGACGTGGAGAGCTTGTTCCAGCAGGTTCTGTCGAATTCCGAGATGGCGGTTCGCGACCGTGTCCGCATGGCGTGCGCTCTCGGGGCCGTCATGGGCGCGCTCGTCCTCTCGGAAAAGATGTTCCCCGACGTCGCGACCGCGGAGCTGGCGAGCTTGGTGCGCGACGCCTCCCACGACCTGTTGAAGCCGCTCGCTCCTCTTTGAGGCCGGCCGGGGCGTGCGGTCAGCCGAAAGCAGCGCTCAGGGTCTTGCCGGCCAGGCGGACCGGGTCGAGGTCCTGCGCGTCGTTCATGTTGAATATCATCCCGTCGAGACCGGCGTCGAAGAACGGCGCTAGCTGCTCGCACACCGAGTCCGGGTCCCCGACGGTCAGGTAGTCGCGCACCCGGGCGGGGTCCATGCCGCGCGCCTCGGCCATCAGGCGTGCCTTGCGGTCGGCTTCTGCGGTGCTGTCAGCGATGACGAGCCCGCCGAGCCGGGTCTTGGTGATCTCTGCCGGGTCCCGGCCGATCGCCGCGCAATGACCCTTCAGGACCTCGAGCTTGTGGCGGATCGTGGGCAGGTCGCCGAAGAGGTTGCAGGCGTCCGCGTAGGTCGCGACCAGTCGCAGGGTCTTGCGTTCGCCGCTACCGCCCACCAGGATCGGGATCCCAGCGGGCCGGATGGGCCGGGGGTTGTTCAAAGCGCCCGAGATGGAGTAGTACCGCCCGGTGAAGCTGGGGGCCTCCTTAGTGAACATCGCCCTGCAGATCTGAAGGGCTTCCTCCAGGCGCTCCATGCGCTCTGTGACAGGGGGGAAACCGAAGCCGTAGCCGGCGTGCTCGTCGTCGTTCCAAGCCGCGCCGATACCGAGGATCGCGCGGCCCGAGGAGATCACGTCGAGGGTCGTCACCACCTTGGCGAGGTACGCGGGGTTTCGGTAGGTGACCCCGGTCACCATCGCCCCGAGGCTGGTGCGCTCGGTCCGGGCGGCGATCGCCGAGAGAAGGCTGTAGGCCTCGAACATCGGGTCCGTGCGCGGCCCGATGTTGCCTATCTGGTAGAAGTGGTCCATGACCCACAGCGAGTCGAACCCCGATTCCTCGGCTGCCACGGCGATCTGGGCGATGCGCTCGAACAGTTCGGCGTCCTTGACTCCGGGGAATGTGAAGTTCGGGATCTGCAGGCCAAAACGCGTGATTCGCATTACAGGTGACCTCCCGCGGCCTACGGCCGCGTCGCGTTCGATCTCTATGTTGACGATGTGGCGACCCTACTTCAGGGCTGACACAATCGTGCCGCGCAGTTTCGAGTAGAGGAGGCAACTTGCCGCCAGGCTGGCCGGGCAAAGGCAGGATCTGGCTCCTCGTCGGGATCGCGGTAGGGGTTGCCGTCGGGATCGGCAAACTCCCCTACTTCTCCGGCGCGGCCACCTCTCTCTGCGACACAGCGGAGCGGATCGTGGGCAGTGGCGGGCGCACCCTAGTCCACGCGGCGGCCAGCCACGGGGCCTCGCTTCGCGCCATCAACGGCATCACCCAGGTCGTCGCCGTGCTCGTGCCCGGGGTGACAGCGCTCCTGCTCATCTTCGCGGCGCGGACGACGCTGCGCCTTCGCGCACTGGTCGGTGTGCTCGTGGCGGGGCTCGGAGTCGGGGCTTTCTTCTATCTGCCCCACGGCGTCGCCGCGGGGGCCGCGGTACTCGCCTTCGCCGCTGCAGGGATCGCCCTGGTCGCGACCGGACCGCTCGTCGCCGCGCCGCTCGCGGCGCTCGCCGCGCTGATAGCGACCTCGTTCCTCCCGCGGATCCTCGCGACACACAGCACCGTGCCCAACCTGCCTGTGAATGCACTGCACGAGGTTCTCTTCGCCACCCCGGGCTCGCCGATGTGGCTGCGGGTCGTCGTGCTGGTGCTCGCGGCTCTCCCCTTCGCTTTCGCGGCGCGTCTGGTCGTGCGGTGATCGGCTAGCCGGCCGGCCGGACCGAGATCGCTGCGGTGGCCGGGCCCGAAGTAGCCTCACCCGTGTTGCCCAGCTCCGAAGGGGATTGAGTCCCTCGCGGACGCGAGTGCGGCGCCAGAGGCAACGCTTAGAGCGAATGGGAGGGCCTGGTGGCTGAGGTCGAGATCGGGATCGGGAAGTCCGGACGGCAGGCTTACGGCCTCGACGACATCGCGATCGTCCCTTCGAGGCGTACCCGTGACCCCGAGGACGTGGACATTTCCTGGGAGATCGACGCCTTCAGGTTCGAGATGCCCTTGATGGCCGCGGCCATGGACGGCGTCGTGAGCCCCGCGACGGCCATAGCGATCGGACAGCTCGGTGGCGTGGGGGTCCTGAATCTGGAGGGTCTCTGGACCCGTTACGAGGACCCTGAACCCCTCCTGGCCGAGATCGCCGAGCTGCCGGCGGAGACGGCGACCGCCCGTATGCAGCAGATCTACCTGGAGCCGATCAAGCCCGAGCTCGTCAGCTCGCGCATCTGCGATATCAAGGCCGCCGGCGTGATCGCCTGCGGCTCGGTCACCCCACAGCGGGCCGCCCAGCTCTCCTCGGCGGTGCTGGCGGCCGAGCTCGACCTGCTGGTGATACAAGGCACGGTGGTCTCCGCCCAGCACGTGTCGAAGAACGTCGAGCCGCTCAACTTGAAGCTGTTCATACGTGAGATCGACATCCCGGTCGTGGTCGGTGGCTGTGCGTCCTATCCCGCCGCCCTGCACCTCATGCGAACCGGCGCGGCCGGGGTGCTCGTCGGCGTCGGGCCCGGCAACGCGTGCACCACGCGCGGCGTGCTCGGGATCGGCGTGCCGCAGGCGACCGCAGTCGCCGACGCGGCGGGAGCGAGGTCGCGCCACCTCGAGGAGACGGGCGTATATGTCCATGTGATCGCCGACGGCGGGATGAGCCGCGGCGGCGACATAGCAAAGGCGATCGCCTGCGGCGCGGACGCGGTCATGATCGGCTCCCCGCTGGCGGCGGCGCTCGAGGCGCCCGGCCGGGGTTACCACTGGGGCATGGCGACCTTCCACCCGACACTGCCCAGGGGTGCGCGCATCAAGGTGGAGCGCCGCGGGACGATCCGGGAGATCCTCCTCGGGCCGGCGCACGAGAACGACGGGCGCATGAACCTTTTCGGAGCGCTTCGCACCTCGATGGCGACCTGCGGCTACGAGACGATCCGCGAGTTCCACAAGGTTGAGGTCATGGTGGCCCCAGCTCTACTGACCGAGGGCAAGCAGCTACAGCGTGCTCAGTCGATCGGCATGGGGAGCTGAGCAGTCATGGCGGGCACAGACGGCTACGACACCGTCCTTGTCGTCGACTTCGGGGCTCAGTACGCCCAGCTCATCGCGCGGCGCGTGCGCGAGGAGCACGTCTACTCCGAGATCGTCCCTGCTTCGATGAGCGCAGCCGAGATGATGGCGCGCAGTCCCCGTGGCGTCATTCTCTCGGGCGGCCCGAAGTCGGTCAACGAGCCGTTTGCTCCCTCGATCGACCCCGAGCTGTTCGCGACAGGCCTTCCCGTGCTCGGCATCTGTTACGGGGCCCAGCTCCTCACCCAGCTGCTCGGGGGCGAGGTGGCCCGGACGGGCACAGGCGAGTTCGGCCGAACTGAGCTGCTGGCCCGGTCGGCTTCGGTGCTGATGGACCATTGGGACCCCTCGACGCAGGTGTGGATGAGCCACGGGGACTCCATCGTGCGCGCACCCGATGGCTTCGCCGTGACCGCCGCGACGGCCGCTGTCGCGGTCGCGGCGCTCGAGGACAGCGCGCGGGGACTCTACGGCGTCCAGTTCCATCCTGAGGTGGTGCACACCGAGCGCGGCCAGGAGCTGCTCAGGCGCTTCCTGTTCGAGGTCTGCGGGTGCCGGCCAACCTGGACGCACGCATCGGTGATCGCATCGCAGGTCGAGGCGGTCCGCGCACAAGTCGGCGCCGGTCATGTGCTGTGTGCCCTCTCGGGAGGCGTCGACTCCGCTGTCGCGGCGGCGCTTGTCCACAGGGCGGTCGGCGACCAGCTCACGGCGGTCTTCGTGGACACCGGACTCATGCGCCAAGGCGAGGGCGAGCAGGTCGAGACGACCTTCCTGAGCCAGTTCGCCATCGATCTCGTCCATGTGAAGGCGGAAGACCGCTTCTTTCAGGCCTTGGCTGGTCTGACCGACCCCGAGCGCAAGCGCAAGGTCATCGGCGAACTGTTCATCCGCCTGTTCGAAGAGGTCGCTCTCGAACGAACCGACGCCAGGTACCTCGTCCAGGGCACTTTGTACCCGGACGTGATCGAGTCGGGCACAGCGGAGGCCGCAACGATCAAGTCGCACCACAACGTC
>PLKG01000147.1 GCA_003140595.1 Acidimicrobiaceae bacterium
CGGCCCAGCGCCCGAATAGTAGGTCACTTTTGCGCTCGTGTGTCGGAAAGATTTCGAAACGATAACCAAACTACTGGTACAAGTCGCGTCCCTCCAGGCCGACACCGGCGTCTGGGCATTGAGGGTCGTGGCTCGGTCCACAATGCACGAGTGCAAGCAGCGTCACTGCGTATCGGGGATCGTCCTCTCTTGCCGGCGGACGCGCCGACGGCTCGAGACAAGAGTGGAACTGAAACCGCATCGCCGGTCCTGTTCGCTCGAAACAGGAGCTGAGCTGGCCTAGAGCTAGGGCAGGCTCAGAGCTTCAAAACTCCGCGCAGATTGTGGATCCCCTGCCCTATGCGCTGTTCGTTCTCGATGAGGGCGAATCGGACATATCCCTCGCCTCCTGGTCCGAATCCGTGCCCCGGCGACGTCGCGACTTTGCCCTCGGAAACGAGGAACTTCGAGAACCCGAGCGACCCCATCTCCCGATAGGGCTCAGGGATCTTCGCCCACACGAACATCGTTCCCTTCGGCTTGGGCACGTCCCAGCCGAGACGCGCGAGCCCTTCACAAAGGGCATCGCGACGCCCCTGGTAGATGTCAGTCACGAACTTTGGATAGTCCGATGCCTCGTTCATGGCGACGATCGCCGCGATCTGGATCGGCTGGAAGGTCCCGTAGTCGAGGTAGCTCTTGAGCTTGGTGAGACCCTGCACGATCTCGGCGTTGCCCACCAGGAAGGCCACGCGCCAGCCCGCCATGGAGAAGGACTTGGTAAGGGTGTAGAGCTCGACAGCGACTTCGGACGCGCCGGGGACCTGAAGGATCGAGGGCGGTCGGTACCCGTCGAATGCCGTGTCCGAGTAGGCGAAATCGTGCACCAGCAGCACGCCATGCTCGTGAGCGAACTCGACGAGCCTGGTCATGGTGGCAAGGTCGATGCACGCCGTCGTCGGGTTGTGCGGAAACGAGAGGATCGCGACGCGGGGCTTGGGCCATGCCGACTCCCACGCCTCCACCAAATTGGCAAAAAAGGCTTCGCCGGCGTCGACCTCGTCGTTGCCCAGCCCCTCGAGCCTCACCATCCGGACATCGGCGCCTGCGAACAGCGGCGCGTATTGGTGGATCGGGTAAGACGGTGAAGGAACGAGCGCTGTGTCGCCAGGTCCTACAACGACCCACATGAGGTGCGAAAGGCCTTCCTTGGCCCCGATGGTGGTCACAACCTCACGGTCGTAGTCCAGCTCCACGCCGAAACGACGCAAGTACAACTCGGCGATCGCCTGCCTGAGCGCGGGGATCCCACGGCTCGCGGAGTAGCGGTGGTTGCGGGGGTTGTGCACGGCCTCTGCCAGCTTCTCGACCGCAACGTCCGGCGAGGGAATATCAGGGTTCCCGAAGCCAAGGTCGATGACGTCGTGACCGGCACGGCGCGCCTGCAATTTCAGCTGGTCGATCTCCGCGAAAACATACGGAGGAAGTCCTTGAATCCTGCGCAGTTCCATCGTCCGACGATAGCCCCATTAGTCCCGGCGGTCTTGCAACCCTGCCAGGCGGATAGTCTCGCTGACGAGCTCGACCGAGCTCGGCCAGCCCCAGATCGCCCATGCGGCCCCTGCGGCGCGCAAGTCCGTCAGCTTTCTAGCTGCGGGAGCCGCTTCGAGCGGTAACGGACCCGCCCAGGTCGCCGACCCCCGGCCGGCCTCGGCCTCCACCCGGTCTAGATCCACGTCCCAAAGGTTGACTGTCGCCCCGGCGGCGCGTGCGATCTCGAGCGTCACCGGGGCAGTTGCTCCGACCCAACATTCAACTCCGCTGCCAATGAGCTGGTCGAGGACGGCGGCCAACGACGTTCGTCGATCCTCCAACGCGGGCCATGCGATCCCGTAGGCCTCATTCTCCGAGAAACTCTTTGCGTCCCCGACTCCGAGGGCCGCCACGACACGGTGACCGCTCACCTCGTGCAACCCGAGGAACGACTCGACTATCAGCTGGTCCGGCACCAAGCCCACGCGTGCGACGAGCGACCCGATCCGGATGTGGCGTGTCGTCGATGCGACAGCTGCGAGCACCGGATACATCGACAGAGCAGGCCGCGACTTGTTTGCACCCGGCCAAAGGTGATCGAAGGCGAACACCCCGTCGATCCCTGCGTCTTCCGCACCTCTTGCAGTCGCGAGCGCCGCGGCCGGGCTCGGCGCGAAAGTCGGGAGGGTGATACCGACCTTCACACCGTCAAGCCCTGCTGAGCCGCGAGTTCGAGAGGCTCACGGCGTCGATTCGACGCGCGCCTTCAAATCCCGGATCGCAGCGTGGATGATGTTGCCCTCGGCCCGTCGCTTTATGAAGCCAGGCAATGGCACCCGCAGCTCGACGGCAAGCTGGTAGGTGACCTCCGTCCCGCCCTCGGGCGCGGATTTGAAGCGATAGATGCCATCGAGGCGGCTCGTGAGATCACCCTCCCGCTGGACCCAGCGAAGCTCCGTCGGCGCCTGCGAATAGTCGTAGGCGAGGATGTAACTCGTGCTGCGCCCGAATGCGGCGGCACGAAACGCGACAAGGGAAGGCCGCCCTTGCTGATCGCGCTCGTTGACGTGAACCTCCTTCAGATCGGCCACCCATTGCGGATAACTCTCGATGTCGGCTACGACCTCGAAGCACCGCGCCGGGGAGCCGTCTACGACCATCCGCTCAATGGTCTGATCGGCCACACGTCCTCCTCTCTGCCCAGTGAACTCCAGCCTCGCATCTCCTCGGGCCTACGGCCAGCATTGGCCGACAGCGGACGCTCGTACAGCCCTCACTAACAATCGGAACTCGAACTGACGTGATCAGCTACCCATGCTTACCAGGGTCTCGTGCAACATTCTGGCCAGCTTGTCGTGATCGAATTCGGTCACCGCCCGGCGGCGTGCCTCGGCACCCAACCGCTCGCGAAGCTCCGAGTCGTCCAGCAAGTTCGCCAGAGCGTTCGCAACGGCCGCCGCGTCACCCGGCCGCTCGACCACCAGCCCCGTCTTGCCGTCGACGACAGCCTCGAGCGAGCCACCGCTTCGACCCGCAAGCTGGGCGACGCCCGCGGCGGCGGCTTCCAGAAAAACAATCCCGAATCCCTCCTGCTCGAGCCCGAACCAGCGGTCACGACAGCACATTGCCCACACGTCCGCCGCCGCGTCGAGCATCGGCAGGTCCTCGTCGGCGACTCGACCCAGAAAGCGAACCGGCGCGCTGCGCCGTTTGGCTATGAGCTCAAGACGTCTTCGGTCCCGACCTGATCCGCCGATCGCGAGCACCAGGTCCGGTCGCGCGGAGCTCAGCTGCCCGACAGCTTCGATCAGTACGTCCATGCCCTTTCGTGGAACCAGGCGGCTCACGCTGACGACGAGCCTGCCCTCGGTGGGCAGCCCGAGCCGGCGTCTGACGGCCACCCGCTCGTCGGAGTTGATTGGATGGAACCGCTCGTGGTCGACCCCGGGAGGCACGATGACAATTCGCGGCTTTCGCGCCCCAGCGGCGCGCGCCGCCTCCGCTGCTGGATAACCGCCCGCCGCGATCGCGAGCGATGCCCCACACAGCACGGACCGCAGGAACTGGCGCGAGATCGGTAGTCGGCCGGGCACGGTCACCTCGGCGCCATGGAGCAAGACCCCGTATCGCAGTTGCAGCCGGCTGCCAAGCAAGCCGAGTGGCAGCGCCGGATCCAGTAGCACTATCCCGCCGCCGGTGGCTTGCGACAGCTGCCTTATGGTCCGTCCGAGTCCGGGTGTCGGGAGCAAGACGGGCGACCGCGCGCGCTCGATGCGAAAAGGCTGCTGGCGGTCGAAATCAGCGGCACCGCTGTGCGCGCTCGTGAGGACAGTGAGCTCTTGAGCCGGTAGGCGACGGAACAACTCGTAAAGGTACGACTGGATGCCACCGACCTTGGGGGGGAAGTCGTTGGTGACGAGCATGTACCCCATCAGCAGCGCGACTCAGGCGCATTGGACCGCATGCCGGCCAGGTCACCCGACGCGCCGCCGAAAGCGCAGCTCGGGAACCAGCCCCGCGCGCTGCAGCATGCGGACGGCACGCGCCTCGGCGACGTCGACCACGATCCCGCCGAGGGCCGGAGGGCCGAGGACGAAAGTGACGACGCAGTCATCGCAGGCGGCTGTGTCACAAAGCGCACAGTCTTCGCAGCTTATGGACACGCTCTCGAGTGGCATCGCTCCTCCTCCTGATCCCGGTCACGGCCGACGCAGCCGTCCGTCCGCCACTGGAGGCGGCCGGTCGTTGAGGACCACAGGAGAGATGATGCCGGAAGGATGTATCAGGCTCGCCAGGCTACTGGCGATCGCCGCGCCGATTCCGGCTAGTTTCGCCGCATGGCTTCCGACCGCCTTCGTGCGATCTGGGAGCTATACATGCCCGAGACCCGCGAGCTCGCGGGTCTGCACGAATTCGACGGCCGGGCTCAGGACCTCTCGCCGTCTGGAGTAGCGACCCTGCTCGCATCGCTGGGGAAGGGTGCTCCCGAGCCGAATGCGCACGACGAAGCACACCTGTCCGCGGCAGAGGCGGGCGCGCGCACTGCATTCTCCGTGGTCGAGGTCCACAGGTGGAACCCGTTGGTTCACCTCCTGAACCTCGACCTCGCCTGCTACGACCGCGAGTACGCCTCCGCAGACGAGCGGGCAGCGGCCAGGGCAGCTCACCTGCGCGCCTGGCCGGACGCCATCGACGGTGCGATCGAGTCCCTCGACTCGATACCGGCACCTGTCGCGGGCGCGCTTTTGCCGGCGGTCCGCGGGCTCGGCGAGGACCTCGAGTTGGTGACGACCGACGCTCCGGCACGCGACCGCGGCCGGGCTAGTCTCGACAGGCTGATCGCTCATCAGCAGGACGCAGCAGCCAATGGATCTCCCGATGCGAGCCTCGGCTCGGGGAACTTGGCCCGACTGCTCGGCGATCCCGAGGCGATGACGATCGATCTAGGCCGGCTCGAGGAGGTGGCCGACAAAGAGGCTGCCCGGCTGACTGAGAATCTCGTTCACGACTGCGATCGGCTGAGACCAGATACTTCGCCAGTCGAGGTCGTTAGGGATCTGGTGAGAGACCATCCTGACGACGAGGGCATATACGCCGCCGCCCGTGTCCTCATCGAAGAGTTGAGCACGTTCACGACCGAGCGTGACCTGCTGCCCGAGCTCGGAGGCACCTGTCGCGTCGGCCCCGCCCCGCCGTCGAGGAGGTACGCGGTCGCGATGATGTCGTGGACCGGCGCGTACGAGCCTGAAGCGCCTGCCAGCCTTTGTGTGAACCAACCCGAACCTTCATGGGACGAGGAGACCAAGGAACGGTGGCGGTCCCTGTTCAGTGCCACGACCCTGCCTGCGGTCATCGCGCACGAGGTGATGCCGGGCCATTTCGCCCATGGTCGGATGATCCGGCTCGCCGCACGCGGGGACGTTCGCCGTTCGCTGTTCTCTCTCGGCTTCGTCGAGGGTTGGGCTCACTACGCGGAGGAGCTGTTGGTGGAGGAAGGCTTCCGCCAGGACGATCCGCGCTTTGCGATCGGAGTATGGGTCGAGGCACTAGTTCGGGTGACACGCTTCGCCTCGGCGCTCGGGATCCACCGCGGAACCATGACTGTGCGCGACGCCGCGGCGCGGTTCCGCGAGGACGCCTTCCTGGAAGAACCCGCGGCCCAGTCCGAAGCCAGCAGAGCCACGTTCGACCCGACCTACG
Source organism: Acidimicrobiaceae bacterium (assembly GCA_003140595.1). Classification (GTDB taxonomy): domain Bacteria; phylum Actinomycetota; class Acidimicrobiia; order Acidimicrobiales; family Bog-793; genus Fen-455. Next base: position 5,713 of record PLKG01000147.1, read on the forward strand.
GCCGCTACACCTGGGGCAAGCTCGAAATCCAGGCACTTCGCGACGAGGCGATCGCGCTATGGGGCACGCGTTTCAGCCTCAGACGGTTCCACGAGGCCCTGCTCGGACTTGGAGCGCCACCCCTCGGGACACTGGGCGATGCGCTCGAACCTGCATAGATAGGGCTCGTGTCAGTGGAGGGCTCTTAAGCCTCTCCGCCTCAATGCCACTACCACTGGTGGTTGTCGTGTCTACCGATCAGACCGCCTGTATTCAGGACTTCCACGAGGCGAACCACGCGTTTCACGCTGTCGAGGCGGTAGATGACGAGCGCCGTCTCGATCCTCCTAGCCAGGCGCCGAGCCAGGAACCCGTGAAGCTCCACGCCCGATCCGATCGGGTCGGCGAGAAGCTGTCCGAAAATGAACCCCCGGGCTTGTTCGGCTATGTTGAACTGGAGTTCATCGAGCGCCTTGCGCGCCGGTTCGCTGCCGACAAGGCCCCATCGGTCGTCGGCACGCAGCGGCGCCCCCACATGCGACACCCCTCCAGTCACGGCACGCACGACGAATCGGGCGTCTGGGTCGAGCGCGGCCAACTCCTCACCCATGTAGAGGTTCCCACTTTGCAGTGCGGCCTCTGCCGCGAGGATTCGGCGCACGGTCTTCGGCTCGGACAAGAGATCGATCGTGTACTCGAGGCCTTCCAATTCACGAGCTGACATGATCACGGCTGCAGGAGCGCCGTTTCGCTCGACAAAGACCCGCTCCCGAGTGGCAAGCACGTGGTCGACGACCTCACCGACGTTGTCGTCCTTGCCTGCGACAGCTGCCATTGGTGAAGCGTATCTCTCCTCTGCGCAGCCTCGGTAGGTGACAGTCGTTGTCGTCGGCGACCTCGCAGCTCGTGTCCGAGCCACTCGCGTCGAGTGAGCATCATCGAGATAAGAAGAACGCATGTTGGGGGCCTGTATCAGGAGGAACCCGAAGCGCACAGGTGCACGGAGGGCGCCAGGCTCGAGACGCGGTTCATCGATCTACGAACTTGGTGGATACAGCTGAGAACTCGGCTCGGCGCCGATGCTCTGCCTGAGGAGCGCCGCGAAACTGCGCAGCGCGCGTCCGCGGTGGGAAAGCTCGTGCTTGTCCGATGGGCTCATCTCGGCGAACGTCCGCCCGCCTCCGCCCTCCGGCACGAACACCGGGTCGTAACCGAAACCCCCCAGGCCTCGCGGGACCAGCGTGATCTCCCCTTCTACTACGCCCTCGCCCATGATCTCGGTGCCATCGGGAAAGCGACAGACCACGACAGTACGAAACCGCGCCTCCCGGTCGAGCTCGCCCTCGAGCACAGCAAGCAACTTGGCGACGTTGTCGGCGTAGGTAGCGTCCTCCCCGGCAAAGCGGGCCGACCATGTGCCGGGCGCTCCACCGAGTACCGCCACCTCGAGACCGGTGTCATCGGCGACTGCGGCTTCACCGGTCGCCGCTACGAGTGCGACGGCCTTGAGACGGGCATTCTCCTCGAGGCTCTCCCCGGTCTCCTCCACCGCACCGACGCCTTGTGGACGGGCAACGAGATCGATCAGATCATCGAGCTCCTCTTCCAGAACGGCCTTTAGCTCCGCGGCCTTGTCAGGATTCGCTGTGGCTAGCACCAAGCGCACGTCGACATCTCCTTCATGGTCCGGCGCCGGCGGCGTCAGGTCTTCGCGGCCGCGCTGCGGTCGGTCGGGGGCGTCGCCAACACTTCCGCTTGGACTTCGAGGATCTGGTTGATGCCGAGTTCAGCCAGCCCGAGCAACTGGTCAAGCTCGGTACGAGCGAACGGCACTCCCTCAGCCGTCCCCTGCACCTCGACAAAGCGCCCCGAGGACGTCATCACGACGTTCATGTCGACCTCGGCAGAGGAGTCCTCGGCGTAGTCGAGGTCGAGCATGCACGCGGCGTCGACAATCCCGACCGAGACGCCTGCGCATGCCTCACGCACGGGATGACCAGCGATCGCCCCCGAGAAACAGAGACGTGAGCAGGCATCGTGAAGTGCAACGTAGGCGCCCGATATCGCAGCCGTGCGCGTGCCGCCATCTGCCTGCAGCACGTCGCAATCGATCAGGATCTGGCGTTCGCCGAGGGCTCCGAGGTCAATGATGCTGCGCAGCGCCCGACCTATCAGCCGCTGGATCTCCTGGGTCCGCCCGGACTGACGCCCTCTCGTTGCCTCCCTGCTTACACGCTCGGGTGATGAGCCAGGAAGCAGGGAGTACTCCGCTGTCACCCAGCCCCGGTGCGTCCCGCGCATCCATCTCGGCACGTCCTCGTCGATCGAGGCCGTACACAGGACTTTCGTCCGGCCCGAAACCGCGAGCACCGAACCGGCGGCGAACTCTGTGTAGTCCCGGACGAAAAAGCCTGGGCGCAGCTCGTCGAGAGCCCGGCCATCGTGGCGGGCGAGAGCGGGAGCGGGAGGTTGCGGGTCGGTCATCCCGGCAGGGTACCTGGCAAGGGCCCGCGCGGCCAGGAACAGGCGAGCGATCGTCGCAGTCAGCTACCGGTTACCCGGATCGCTTCTCGTGTTATCAGGCCGTCGACGATCCGGTAAGAGCAGACCGAGGCCACCTCATCACGCAGCGAAACGACCACGTAGTGCCAAGCAGGATCGGGCGCCTGAGCAACGTCGGTCGGCGAGGGGTACGGATCAGTGTTGGTATGCGAGTGGAAGACGCCTATCACCGCCCGCCCATCGGCCTCGGCGGCCCGGTCGATTCGGAGATACTCGCCCGGGTCGACTTCATAGAGCCGGGCCGACGCGGCCAGGTTGACCGTCGGATGGACTGCTGTGACGGTACCTGTGGCTGGGTCGCCGGCGAGCAGACCACAACCCTCCTCCGGGTAAGTACCCGAACAATGCGCGATCACCTCGGCCAGGTGGGACTGCGCCAAGTGCAATCCAGCCCATCCGGGCGCCGTCTCTGGCGGTGCAGCCGATCGTGTCGGCGCCTGATTGGAGTCGCTCATCACGGCCGCACGGTAGCGTTTCGCAGATGGCCACGCGAAAGCCCACCGGGACTCAACCCATCCCGGGCAGGCCGCGGGCGTTGGCCGAACCGCACGAGCCGGTGATTAGGAGCGTGGCGCGTAATCGGCGCGCTCGGCACGACTACGACATTCTCGAAGTCTACGAGTGCGGGATCGCGCTCAGGGGCGCCGAGGTCAAGTCGCTCAGGGCGGGACAAGCGTCCCTGCAGGACGCGTTCGCCAGAATCGACAGCGGTGAGCTTTGGCTCCTCGGTGCCCACTTTGCGCAGTACGAGTACGGGTCCGGATACGGTCGTTTCGACCCGGTCAGGGCCCGCAAATTACTGCTGCACCGCCAACAGATCGACGAGCTCTCGGGTCGGGTCGCCCAGAAGGCGCTAACCCTCGTTCCGCTCAGCATCTACTTCAAAGACGGCCTCGCCAAAGTCGAGCTCGCGCTCGCGCGAGGGCGCCGGCTCTACGACAAGCGGCACGCCATCGCCGAACGCGACGCTAACCGAGAGGCCGAGCGGGTTATCCGCGACCACGAACGCCGGCACTGAGGCCACCGTTAAGGCGGTATCCTTCTACTAGGGAACAATCCTCACCAAGGGGGTGACAAGGCTTCGACTTCGGTCGTCAAGTTGGGAGAAGCGAGCCGTGGTCTCCGGAGCCACGTTAAAGAGCCGGAAAACAACACAAACGCCGAGCCTCAGCTCGCGCTTGCTGCCTAACTAGCAGCAACGTCTGCCCGGTCCTAGTCCTGCGGACCGGTCCCAGGCGTCATCTTGCAGGGCTTACCTGAACGGCGCCGCCGGCGAGCAGTCAGGGAAATCTCAGTCGGCTGGGGTCCCGCACCGGCGCCGGTGGCGTGGCGGGACCCGAGACACCACCGCCGGATGCGCTCGGAGAAGTCCCATCAAGATGCCGGGGGACGCGGGTTCGACTCCCGCCACCTCCACCCGATTTTTGCGACAAACGTGCTGACAGGAGCCCTCGTTGAGAGGGCTTCTGTCGCGTCAGGACACACCGGGACACAGAAGCGTCGGCGCTTGGGGCAGACAGGGGCAGACAGGCGTTTCTGAAGTTCCTGCTCGACCTCGGACGATCTTGAGATCCGACAAAGAGGAACTCCAGAGCCCCGGTCCGCGCTTTGCGGAACCTGGTTCGCGCCTCGGCGCTCTCGGCGCGTATGGATCAATATGGATCTGTGGTTTCGTCAGCTGCTCGCGTAGCGAGCGAGCAGGGGAACAAGTACCTCGGCGTTCGGACTGCCCCAGCCGGTGACGGGGTCCCAGCCCGGGCCTGCTCGGTAACCGGTGATCGTCTCGTTGGAGAACTCGGCCGTGTTGTTGCCCACCGTGATGTCGTGGAAGGCCTGGTGGTAGTGCGAACTGCGGGCGATCTGGTAGATGGCCGGGTTGACGAAGCCGACGTGGCGCTTCGCGTACTGGTCGGCGAGGGCGATGATCGCGGCCCAGGTGGGCGCGGCGGCGCTCGTGCCGCCGTGCCCGCTGATCGTGTAACTCCCGCTGGCATCGCTCGTGACGACCGGAAACCCAGTGTGGGGATTGGCGTCGGCGGCGACATCGGGGACGCCGCGCATGGCGCCAATGCCGGCGACATCGTTCTGGTAAGAGGGGCGGGCGAAGAGATGACTGAACCCCCCGCCCGACGCCTGGAAGAAAGAGCCCGGGTCGCCGTAGGGAAGGCCCCAGGCGCTCTCGCCGATCCAGGCGCCGGTCTTGTGGCTCGCGTCGAGGGTGGTGCCCCCGACGCTCAGGACGAGCGGGTCGGAGGCGACGAGGATCACCTCCTTCCTCGGGGTGTAGCTGGGACCGGTGCCGCCGAGGGCCGTGATGAGGGCGCACGGCTCGCCGGCCGCACCGACGTCGCCGGTAGCCGCGACCACGGTCACGTGATGGGCCGCGTCATCCTCTAACGCTGCGTTCAGCTGGGTGACCTGGCCGTGGTCGACGCAGTGCTCTCCGCCGATCTGCCCGGCCGGGCTGAGCGAGATGATGCCGCCCTCCTTCGCGCCCAGACGCAATGCGGCGACAGACGCTGCGACGGCGTTGTCCGTGTTGTCGAGGGAACTCCTTTTGACCAAGAGGATGGTGAGCGCGGCACCAGGCGCGATCGCGTGGACTACCTCGGCGTCCAAGACCTCCTCCCCGAAGGCGAACCAGGGGTGCGAAGGGCTGGGGAAGGTGCTCACCACCTTGAGGCTCGGCGCCGGCAGGTGGAACAGGCGGTCGAATGCAGCAAAGTCCAGCCGCAGGTCAGTGACTTGCGGCGGTGAGAGCTGCGACTCGGCGAGCTCGGGCAGCACCACGGTCTCGCCACGGCCGTCGATCCCGCGCTGGAGCAGCGGCTGGACGCCGTAGGCGACCTCGAGCTGCTCGGGCGTGTAGCAGGTGGTCACCGAATTGCAGTCGGCGGTCCCGCCCGTCGGCCCCGCTTGTGATCTCCCGTCGCTCGATGCGCCGGCCGCGCCGAGCGCGGTGGTCGCGACCATGAAGACAGCCGCGGCGTTGGCAACGAGGAGGTGCGATCGAGGGATCATGACGCCATCGCAGGCAGTGGGTGCCGTCCACCCTTCGGGCGACGGAATGAACACGCGCCATCGCTAAGGGTGTGCCGAACACTCATGGCTGCCTCATTTTCCACTTTGACATACTCAGTATGCTAAGAGGTATTGGGAAGTGAAGTCAACCGAAACCGATGCAGCGCTGGCACGCCAGAACTGAGATTCAGGTGCGCAAGCTTGACCGCGAGAGCGAGTCGCGCGACCCGCGCGTAATCGGCGTTCGGCGCTCACGTGCTGGACCGAAACAGGCGATGTTCCCTGCTCTTTCGTGGTGGTCTCGTGCCATCAAGGGTCGGGTGGAGCTAAGAGCTCGGGACTCGTAGGAACCGCTGGCGTGGGAGACAACCCGCAGGAAGGCCCGACGCTCCGCCGCTGCATGTTTGGTTGTGGTGTCGGGGCACTCGTAGCCAAGGGGCGGGAGCGATGTGGGCTGGCTTGTTGGGTTTCGATGCCTCGGCGTAGTTGCTCGACACGGTCGATGAGCCCAGGGTGGGTTCCTCCTCGAACTCGTGGCAGACCGTATCGCCCGGATCGACCACCAGGCCGCCGCCCTTGCAAGACTCCGCCAGCAGTGGCACCGTCGCCGGCAACCGCACTGCAAGGTCGTGACCACCGTCGTCGCCGGCGTCGTGCATGAGCCGTTGCCCTAGCACCTCACGCAACAGAAGCCCTCCACCGGAGGGCTTCTGTCAGCTTGTTCGAATCGTCTCTATATCTGGGCAAGGGACGCGCCTGTAAAGTGACTTGACCACTCGCAGGCGCGCCACGCGATCAGCGGAACGACCAGTGGACCGGACTCGATCCCGCGCGGGAATGTCGACACCGACGAGATCGCTGCCCAGCTCCCCGCGCTCGGTAACGACTCGACCGAGCGATCCCAGACGGTCCAGGAGCCACAGTCGGATGACCACGTAACGAAAGCATGGAGTCACCATACGGATCGGATGTGAACGCACGATTTCCGCTGCGCGAACACCTGAAGAACCCGCGGACGTCACGATGGGCCAAGCTGACGCCCGCGATGTGGGTCCCAATGCGGCCTGACCAGAGAAGATCTCCAAATCACAGAAGCACAACAACAGGGTCGTAGCGAGGATGCCGGTGCACGAGCGCTGCGTCAATCTTCGGTCTCCCGGAACGAAGCCCTCGCTGCCTCGGAGGGTCCACTGGCCGCAGGACACTCCCCATCGTGCTCCGGAGGGTCGTGAGCTGTTCCC
>PLKG01000115.1 GCA_003140595.1 Acidimicrobiaceae bacterium
CTTAGTGCCGGGGCGGATCGATCAATGCCATGGGTCGTGGTGCCTCCGCACCTGCCGCGCCCTCAGCTCAGCCGGTCACCTCGTCGCGACCTCGGTCGCCGCAGCGAGCTCGAGGAAGTTTCCGAGCAGCACATGGCCCGGTAAGCCGGTGAGTATCGACTCAGGGTGGAACTGCACGCCCTCGATGGGAAGTGTCCTGTGGCGCAGCCCCATGACGATTCCGTCGGTGGTCCAGGCGGTCACCTCTAAGCAGTCGGGAACGGAGTCGGCCTCGACGACGAGGGAATGGTACCGAGTGGCCTGGAACACCTCGGGGAGGTCTTTGAACACGCCGCGTCCGTCGTTGTGGATAGGCGACGCCTTGCCGTGCACGATCTCGGGAGCGCGCACGACCCTTGCGCCGAAGACCTCGCCGATGCACTGGTGGCCGAGGCAGACACCTAGGACAGGCAAGCCCTCGCCTCCCAGTTCGGCGATCGCGGCCGAGCTCACGCCAGCGTGCTCGGGCAGGCCCGGACCGGGCGAGACCACCAGCGCGCTGGCATTCAACGCTCTCAGGCCGGTCACGTCGAGCGCATCGTTGCGGACCACGACCGGTTCTGCGCCCAGCTCTCCGAGATACTGCACGAGGTTGTAGACGAAGCTGTCGTAGTTGTCGATGACCGCCACCTTGATGCCCATAGACGGCGAGGATACCGGTAGCGCGAATCGGAACTATCCTCGACTCCGTGGCCAAGGCGCATGCAGGATCCGACGACAGCACCTCCTCGAAGAAGCGGACCGCGACCAACGGCCGGGCAACGCCCCCAGGCGAACGGCCAGGACGGACAAGCGGTCGTGCCACACCTCCCAAGAGCCGCGACATCAACAAGCGCTACACCGCACCGATCCCCAAGAGCGTCAGGCACAGCCCGCGCTGGTTCGGACCCGTGCTGCTGGCACTGCTCATCATCGGGCTTCTCTTGATCGTCGGAAACTACGTCGGGATCATGCCCGGTGGCACGAGCAACTGGTACCTCATCGGCGGCCTGGTCGGGATCGTGGTCGGCGCCATGATGGCCACCCAGTACCACTGACCGCACCCGATCGCGATCGCTCCTTAGGGCCCTCGGATCTGCTCAGGTGGACTCGGCGCGGCACCGGGCTTCGGTGATCTCGTCGCGGCCATGCGCGCTAGAAGCCCTTGGCGTGGCCGAGGTGGTCCAGGCCTGGCGGCCCGGAGACGGTCGTGGGAGTACCGTGAGTAAGTGCCCAGTCGAACAGATCCTCCTGCCGGTCCCGAAGGCCCACCCGCCAAGAAGGACATGAGCAGGTGGCTGGGTGATGCCGGCACGCCGGTCCTGGCGGCGATCGGCGTCTCGTTCGACGACTATGGGATCGAGGACGACGACCGGGCGGGCTGGGCCGCCGCCTCGTGGGAGCCCACGCCGGTGGCCTGTAACCCGCACGGCGTGGTCCAAGCCGGCGTGCATGCTGTCGTGCTTGATGCGGCAATGAGCTTCGCCGTCAATGCCGGGCTTTCTGGCAAGGACCGTACCGGCGCAGCTTTGGAGTTGAAGACCGAAACGATGCGACCCGCTACTGCCGGCGAACGGCTAGCTGTGCGTGGGGCGGTCATGCGCCAAGCCAAGCAGGTCGCATTCGCCGAGGCACGTATCGAGGACGCGAAGGGGCGTCTTGTGAGCCGTTCGACGGGCACGTTCCTCGTACAGCGGGGCTGAAGCCGGGCTTTGTCGCGCGAGCCGATCTTGACCTCGCAGTCTGCAATCCGCGGTCGCGGTCGGCGCGTGGCCGGCATTTCAATCTGAGGAGATCGGGACTAGTCCAGCGGGCACATGTTCGGCCCCGCATGCCAAGTTCCGAAGCAGTACGAGGCTGCTCCGGTATTGGCAATACCTTCTCCACATCGCCGGAAACCTCGCAAGTTTCAAGAGGTTTCGGCCCACGGTCGGAGGCTCTGATGACCATTTTGCACCCGCCACGGGCGCGCCTGCGGACCGGTGAATTGCTGGTTTCCGACCCCATGTCGCGGGCCTGATAAGTCCGCGCGACGATGACCTGCTAAGTGGTATTGGATCAGGTCGTCGTTATCGGCAATACTGGTTGTATGCCACCAAGAAAAAAGCCAGCCAAGCCGGGTCTCTCCCCGTCGCACAAAGACGCACTCGCCGAAGGTCGTCGCCAGGGCAATGCAGTGCGCCGGTATCTTGTCGCGCTCGAAAGGTCGAAGCCGCGTCGTGGACGCTCGACCAGCGCGGATGCGTTGAAAGCGCGTCTTGCTGACCTCGAGTTGAGGCTCGTTGCGGCCGATCCGCTACAGCGGATTCATTTGATCCAAGAGCGGCGCAACCTGGAGCGGCGAATCGAGGGCGCCAGCGCTGAGGCCGAAGACGATCTCCCTGAGCTCGAGAAGGCCTTTGTGCTCGTCGCGGCAGACTATGGGTCACGCAAGGGGATCGACTACGCGACCTGGCGAGAGGCAGGGGTGACGGCCGAAGTGTTGCAAAAGGCCGGAATCCACTGGAGTCGCCGGTCCTAGTTGCAAGACGGTCAGGAGGCGTGAGCTTCCGGACCGGTATCGCACAGGTCGTTCCGCCCTATCTCGTGTGTCGACGGCCCGAGCAACGACGCGCAAGCAGTACTAACGGCCCGTTCACCACCGGCCTTAGTTGTCGCGTGGCCGGAGCGTGGCAGTAGCGTCGCGAATCACCCGGAGACACTCTCCAGGGCGGCGAAAGTCAGCTGGATGTTCGCAAGTGAGCGCGTCAGATCGAACGCCTCGCCCAGTGTTTTCTCTGCTTTGGTGGTGCCACCTAGAGCTTCGTTGACTTCCGGGTCCTGCGCGAGGATGTCGCGGAAGGAGCGTCGCTGCTCCTGAGCAGCCCGCGCGTCGCGCTGCACGATGCGGTACGCGGCGTCGCGGGCCAGTCCCGAACCGATCAGCGCGAGCAGCACTGGCTGGGAGAACACGAGCCCATGCGAGCCCTCGAGCAGGTTTTCAAGCATGCGATCGGCGTGGATGACCAGTCCGTCAATGAGGACGCTCATCCTCTTGGTCGAGTAGTAGGCGATCATGCTCGCGTCCGGGAGCACGATCCGCTCGACTGAGCTGTGGGAGATGTCCCGCTCATGCCAGAGGGCGACGTCCTCGAGGCCTGCGACGAGGTAACCGCGTAGCACCCGGGCAAGACCTGCGAGGCGCTCGGCGCCGATCGGGTTGCGCTTATGCGGCATCGCCGACGAGCCCTTCTGGCCTGTCGAGAAAGGCTCCTCCACCTCACCGACCTCGGTTCGCTGGAGGAGGCGGATCTCGGTCGCCAGGGTTTCGACCGTGGTGCCGAGCGAGGCACACGCGTACAAGTACTCGGCATGGCGGTCCCGCGCGATGACCTGTGTGGCCGGAACCGGTTGCAACCCGAGAGCGTTGCATACGTACTGCTCGACCGAAGGGTGCACGTTCGAATAGGTACCGACGGCTCCCGAGAGCTTCCCGACCCTCACTGCCTCTCGTGCTCGTTGAAGGCGCGTCCGGTCACGATCGGCCTGCAGGCAGGCCAGAGCGAGCTTGGTCCCGAAAGTGGTCGGTTCGGCGTGCATGCCGTGCGTCCGCCCGACAGTCGGCACCGACGCGAGTTCGAGGGCCCGGCGTTTCAAGACCGAGACCAAGCCTCCTACCGCGACGAGAAGCAGGTCTGCAGCCCTTACAAGCGTCGCCGACAAGGCGGTGTCGACCACGTCGGAGGAGGTGAGGCCGTAATGGATCCATAATCCCTCGAACCCACCGATCGACTCCTGCACGACATCGACGAACGCGGCGACATCGTGGTTGACGACGGCTTCCCTTTCGGCGACGCGCCGGACGAAACGGGCGTCGATCTTGGGGGCCCGCTCGCGACACGCCGTCGCGTGTGCAAGTGGGACCACACCGAGCTTCGCCCACGCCTCCACAGCCAGAAGCTCGATCTCGAGCCATAGGCCGAGCCGGGCCTTGTCTGCGAAGACAGCAGACATCTCCGGCATCGAGTATCGAGTGATCATGCCGCCCTCTCTCTGGTGCCAGCTGTGACATCCAAGCGATGCCGCATTGGCTTGCTCACATGGTCAAGCGTACGTATTGCTCCCGGCCGGGCCCCACTCCGGCATAGCTCACCGGCACGCCGGTGTACTCGGCAATGACCTCGAGGTAAGCGCGAGCTGCTTCGGGGAGATCCGATACGGTCCTCGCTCCGGAGAGGTCTGAGCGCCAACCCGGCAACTCGCGGTAGATGGGCTGGGCGCGGTGAAGCACCGACTGGTGGTAGGGGACGTGCTCGTAAAGGGCATCTCCGTCGCGGTAAGCGACACAGACTTTGAGGGTGTCGAAAGCCGAGAGAACGTCGAGCTTGGTGACGGCGATCTCCGAGAGGGAATTGAGGCGCACAGCGTGACGGAGCAGGACGAGGTCCAGCCATCCCGGACGACGCCGGCGGCCCGTGTTCGTCCCGTATTCATGTCCGAGCTCGACGAGCATGTCGCCCTGTTCGTCGGTCACCTCCGTGGGCATGGGGCCCGAGCCAACCCGGGTCACGTACGCCTTGGCGATACCTATGACGCGGTCGATGTCCCGGGGACCGATACCCGTGCCGACGCACGCACCGCCCGCGGTGGGGTTCGAGGACGTGACGAAGGGATAGGTCCCATGGTCGAGGTCGAGGAACGTGGCCTGGGCACCTTCGAGCATGATCTGGTGACCGGCGTCGAGTGCCTCGTGCACGAGCCTCACCGAATCGCCGATCATCGGCGCCAGAGCGGGGGCGACCTCGCCCAGGTACTTGGCGGCGATCTCGTCGCCGTCGAGTGGGAGGCGGTTGTACACCTTGGCGAGGACCGCGTTCTTCTCTCTCAACACGACCTCGAGCTTCTGGCGGAAGATCTTCGGGTCCAAGAGATCCTGCACCCGCAAGCCGATGCGTGCAGCCTTGTCCGCGTAGGCGGGCCCGATCCCGCGTTTGGTGGTTCCGAGCTTGGCTTTGCCGAGATAGCGCTCGGTGACCCTGTCGATCTCGATGTGATAGGGCATTACGAGGTGCGCGTTGCCTGACACGACGAGTCGGCTCATGTCGATTCCTCGCGCTGAAAGGGCTGCGCACTCGGCTAGGAGCACCGTCGGTTCCACCACGACGCCGTTGCCGATCACGGGCACGACGTGGTCGTACAGGACCCCGCTCGGGATGAGCTGCAGAGCGAAGGTCTCACCGTCCACGACGATCGTGTGACCGGCGTTGTGCCCACCTTGATAACGCACGACAACTTGCACGTCGCGTGCGAGGAGGTCCGTGAGCTTGCCCTTCCCCTCGTCACCCCACTGGGTTCCGACCACGACGGTCGCGGGCACCTCACGCCTCCGGATCCTGAGACAATTAGGCCGTTGCCTCGGCGATCTTCGCTCCGGGCCTGATGAGCGCATTGTAGCCGAGGCGTTTTCTCCACCGGGAGGTCGCGCCCGGTAAAGGAGGACCTCGGGCGAGGGTCGGTAGCCGGGCGCCTTCGGTTGTTTCAGACGCCCACGCGCGCCCGCGTTTGCGAACTAGGGGCGACCCTGGCTTCAGTTACCGGCGTCAGCCGGGACAAAGTGGCCTAGCCGGACCTGCGACGGTCATCTGGCTTCGACCACTTCACCGGCTCCGGTGTTGCCGGCACTCGGACTTCGGCGAAACAGGGCCGCGCAGGNNGGGTGATTGGCCTGCTCGCCCTTCATCGGCAATGGCATCACCCCTCAGTTCCGGTTGACGCGCCCGCCCAGGCCAGGTCGACCAGATCGAAACATGCACCCTCCCCGACACAAAGAGGGCAGCATCTCGTTCGGAGGACCTGGCCTTCGAGGCGCATGATCAAGCTAGATCGCCGACCTGAGAAAGGCCTCGGAGACGGCTTGGAACACGCGGGGAGAACCAGCGACTGCGGGCCAACGGGTCGAGCTCGGGCGTCGTGTCCATCAGCTCGTGTGGATCAGGCCACGAAATGGGAGGCAGCCTCGATCAACTGCACGCGCGAAGAAAGAATCGACGGCGACGCGAAATACCACGTCAAGTGTCACTTGTGCGTGATGAGACGAGGCTCGCTCAGCCTCGAAGCCGGACGACGGGCACGTGGCCCGACTGACCGAGCAAATATTGCGAAACGATGACATACTGATCTCCGGGTCAGTCGGCGGGGTGAAGTTTCCCCTCCACTTCGCGATGACCAACCTGTAACGTGATGGCAAATAATCAGTATCAATCCTGGGAGGCGCAAGAAAATGAAGCGATTACTCTGGCTGTCGGTTCTGGTTCTAGGTGCCGGGGCGTTGGTGGCCCCGCTCGCGGCAGGCTCGTCGGGTGCTGCGACGTCGCGGCCATCCCCAGTGCACTCCGCGACGGCGAAGGGACCACATGCAGCCAAGTTCCTCGCCTGCATGGTGACCGACACCGGTGGTATCGACGACAGGTCGTTCAACGCGTCCTCTTGGCAAGGTGTGCAAGAGGCCGAGTCGGCCACGATCGGCGGCAAGTACCTGCAGTCGACGTCCGAGAGCAACTACGTCCCCAACATCGATGCCTTCATAGCTGAGAAGTGCGGGATCATCGTCACAGTCGGCTTCCTCATGGGTGACGACACCGAGAGCGCCGCCAAGGCGCATCCGAGCCAGAAGTTCGCAATTGTCGACTACACCTACTCGCCTTCGATCAAGAACATCGACGCCCTGGTGTTCGACACAGTCCAGGACGGCTTCCTCGGTGGATACCTGGCCGCCGGCATGAGCAAGACGCACAAGGTGGCGACCTTCGGAGGCCTCAAGCTGCCGACCGTCACCATCTACATGGACGGCTTCTGGGATGGCGTGCAGTACTACAACCGCAAGCACGGGACCGACGTCAAGGTTCTCGGGTGGAGCGAAGCCACGCAGAACGGCTCGTTCACGGGTGACTTCACGAACCAGACCAAGGGCGAGCAGCTCACTGCGACCTTCATCTCCGAGGGTGCAGACATCATCTTCCCGGTGGCAGGCAACGTCGGCCTTGGTGCCGCCGCAGCCGTGAAGGCAGCTGACAATTCCGGTGCCAAGGTCAACATGGAGTGGGTTGACACCGACGGTTGTGTGAGTGCTCCGCAGTACTGCAAGTACTTCATCACGAGCGTGACCAAGGGCATCCAGTCAGCCGTCAAGAGCGCGATCGTCACCACGGCGGCGGGCAAGTTCAAGGGTGGCAACTACATCGGCACCCTTGCCAACGGCGGCGCCGTCCTTGCGCCCTACCACGACTTCGCGAGCAAGGTGCCGGCAGCTCTTCAAAAGGAGATCGCGGCGATCAAGGCCGGAATCGAGAGCGGCAAGATCCTCACGCCAACTCGTAGCCCGGTGTAATCGAGACCAGTCCCAGGGCGATTCCGTTGTGGCGTCGCCCTGGTTCTGGCACCTAGGGTAGGCAAGCAGAGGCCCGTTCCAGGGTGGTGTCCGTACGGCACAGCCCTGGAACGTGCCATGTCCGGTTGGGAGGTCGCGCTGCAACTCGAGTTGCGTGGGATCACGAAGCGTTTTGGCAGCCTCGTTGCCAACGACGGCATCGACCTCACCGTCGAGTCGGGCGAGATCCACGCGCTGCTCGGCGAGAACGGCGCCGGGAAGTCGACGCTGATGAACGTTCTCTACGGGTTGCTGCAACCCGACCAGGGCCAGATTCTCCTCGACGGCGAGCCCGTAGAGTTCCACAATCCCCGGGAGGCGCTTGCCGCCGGGATCGGCATGGTTCATCAGCACTTCATGCTCGTGCCGGTCTTCACCGTCGCCGAAAATGTCATGCTCGGAGTGGAGCGCACGAGCGTCCTCGGCCTCCTCAACCGTCGACGCGCCCGCCAGGACGTGCTCGAGCTCTCGAGCAAGTACGGCCTTGCCATCGACCCCGACGTCCTGGTGGAGAACCTTCCCGTCGGCATCCAGCAGCGCGTCGAGATCGTCAAGGCGTTGCACCGCGAGGCCAGCATCGTCATCCTCGACGAACCGACCGCCGTTCTCACGCCGGGCGAGACCAACGAGCTGTTCCGCATCATGCGAGAGCTGCAGGCATCGGGGAAGTCGATCATCTTCATCAGCCACAAGCTGAAGGAGGTGCAGGAGATCGCGGACCGGATCACCGTCATCCGCCGCGGCAAGGTGGTCGGCGCGCCACCTCCGACCGCCACCGACGAGGAGCTGGCCTCGCTCATGGTCGGTCGTGCCGTCGAGCTGACGGTGCACAAGGAGCCGGCGCACCCACGAGAGGTCACCCTCGAAGTGGAGGACCTGCGGGTCGAGTCCGCTGGGGGACGCGCGGTGGTGGACGGTATCTCGCTCGAAGTCCGTAGTGGCGAGATCGTCGGTATCGCGGGCGTCCAGGGCAACGGCCAGACCGAGCTGTGCGAGGCGATCATGGGCCTGCTACCTGTGAAGAGCGGTTCCATCATTGTTGCGGGACAGGATTTGACAGGAGCCCGGACACGAGTTGTGCTCGAGTCCGGCGTGAGCTACATCCCTGAGGATCGCCAGGAGGACGGCATCGTCGAGAGTTTCTCGCTCGCCGACAACCTCGTGCTCGACGTGTACAACCGCGCGCCGTTCGCGTCGGGCCTCGCGCTTCACATAGACACGATCCGCGAAAGTGCCGCCAAGCACATGGACGAGTACGACATCCGGGCAACCTCGATCGACATGACGGTGGGGACTCTCTCGGGAGGCAACCAGCAGAAGGTCATCGTTGCTCGCGAGCTCGGTCGCGAGGTGCGCCTGCTCGTTGCCAACCAGCCCACGCGCGGCCTCGACGTGGGCTCTATCGAGTTCGTGCACAGCCGGCTCGTCGCGGCCCGGGACCAGGGCACAGCCGTCCTGATCTGTTCGACCGAGCTCGATGAGATCTTTGCGCTCGCGGACAGGATCATCGTCATGTACGAGGGGCGGATCGCCGGGATCCGACCGCCCACGGTCTCGATCGAGGAGATCGGGCTCCTGATGGCCGGTGCCGGCTCGGACGACAGCGTCCCGGAGGCTCAGCCGGCATGAGCGAGAACCTCACCGGCCCGGGCGGGAACGGACCGGAGCACAAGGCCGGCCCGGTGGAAGGACCGCCAGGCGCAGAAGGTTCACCGGGCGACACCGGGCCGGACGCGGCGACGGCCGCTCAGGCGAATGTCGCTACTTCTCTCCTCAACGCGGTGCTGGAGGGCAACTCCGCCGTTGTGACGTTCCTCGCGATCGTGACCGCCATCATCATCGGAGGGCTGCTCATCGCATTCTCGAGCCCGACGGTGCTGCACGCCTGGAGCCACCTGTTCTCAGCTCCCGGCGCGGCCTTCTCCACGGCCTGGGCCGTGGCCGCCTCCGCCTTCTCGGCGATGCTCGAAGGTGCCATCTTCAATCCGCACACTATTTCTGCCGCCTTCCACGGTGGCTCGATAGCGGCGATCTTCAACCCGCTGTCGGAGACCGCCGTGAATGCCACACCCCTCATCCTGTCGGGCCTGGCGGTAGCGCTTGCCTTCCGGGCGGGTCTGTTCAACATCGGCGCCACCGGACAATTCATCGGCGGAGCCATGATCGCGGGCTGGATCGGCTTCGCAGTCCACATGCCGATGATCCTCCACGTAGTCGTCGCGGTGATCGGAGGCTTCATCGGGGGGTCCATCACCGGTGGGTTCGTCGGCTTCATGAAGGCACGCACGGGTGCCCACGAAGTGATCGTCACCATCATGCTCAACTACGTGATGGAGTTCCTGATCCTGTTCCTGCTCGGCTTGGCGGTCTTCCGCGCGCCGGGCCTGCCGAATCCGGTAAGCCCGCCCGTCGACAACAACGCCATGCTGCCTCACCTCGCCGGTGCAACATTGCGGATCAATGCGGGCTTCCTGGTCGCGCTTGCAGCTGCTTTGGCCGTGGGGTGGCTACTGAACAGGACGACAGTGGGCTTCGAGCTGCGCACCGTCGGCGCCAATCCGAACGCAGCCCGCGCCGCGGGGATGAGCCCGGAGCGCACGTGGATAACCGTGATGCTCATCTGCGGTGGCCTCGCCGGCCTTGCCGGTGCGAGCGTGATCCTGGGGACGGACTTCGCGCTCACCCCGCAGATCTACGGGACCTACGGCATCGACGCGATCACCGTCGCCCTGCTCGGTCGTGCCAAGCCCGGCGGCGTGGTGCTGGCCGCGCTCTTGTACGGCTCGCTCAATGCCGGTGGCGTCACGATGCAGGCCCAGACCCAGATCCCCGTCGACATCACGACGGTCATCCAGGCACTGATCGTGCTGTTCGTGGCGGCGCCGCCGCTGGTCCGGGAGATCTACCACCTGAGGGGCCGCCGTAACCGTGAAGGTGGTCAATTGCTCGCGAAGGGATGGAGCTCATGACGGCCATTCCGGTGGTGCGTCACCAGCGGGCGGCTATCGACCGGCAACAGGCCATCGCCGGCATCTTCGTCATGCTCGGACTGGTCGACATCTTCGTTTTCGGCTTCCTCGCCGACAAGGGCGACGCAGTCTTCACCTTCACACTCACGGGTGCCGCGGTCAGTGTCCCCAACCTGAACTTGGCACCCGGTCCTGTCTCAGAGGGGTTGGGCGCTCTCTCGATCGTCCTCGGGCTGCTATATGCCGGTCTCAAGCTGACGAGCCTTTCGCGGCGCCTGACCGCAGCGACTGTGATGCTCGCGTTCGTTGTGGCCTTTCTTTGCTGGTGCGATGCCGGCCGCACTCCGTTGCCTTTCGTGTCGCTCATGCAGACCACGATGCTGGCTTCGATCCCGCTCGTCCTAGGCGCGCTCTCCGGTTGCCTTTGTGAACGGTCGGGGGTCATCAACATCGCCATCGAGGGCCAACTGCTCCTCGGAGCTTTCGCGGGCGCTGTCATAGCGAGCTCGTTCGGCTCGATCTGGCTGGGCCTTTTCTCCGGGTCGATTGCCGGGGGACTCTTGGGCGCATTGTTGGCGGTGTTCGCCATCCGTTACGTGGTCGACCAGATCATCCTCGGTGTCGTCCTCAACGTCTTCGCGTCGGGACTGACCGGCTATCTCTATGACCAGGCACTGGTGCCCTACCAGAACCGCCTGAACTCGCCGAACACCTTCAGCTCGATCAAGATCCCGGTGCTCGGCGACATACCGATCATCGGGCCGATCCTGTTCGATTCGACGATCTTCCTCTACATCACCTACGTGATGGTCGCGCTCGTGCACATCGGCCTGTTCAAGACCCGTTGGGGGCTTCGCGTCCGGGCCGTGGGCGAGCACCCGACAGCAGCCGACACCGTGGGGATCAGGGTTCTCTTCAC
The DNA here is from genome assembly GCA_003140595.1 of Acidimicrobiaceae bacterium. GTDB lineage: Bacteria > Actinomycetota > Acidimicrobiia > Acidimicrobiales > Bog-793 > Fen-455. The sequence goes on from PLKG01000115.1 coordinate 11,312, forward strand.
GAGGTACCGCAACGTGATCCTCGGCGGTCTCGTCGCCGGGATCGGCGGCGCCTCCCTCACGATCGGATCGGTCGGGTCGTTCGGCAAGGACATCTCCTCCGGACAGGGTTACATCGCCCTTGCGGCGATGATCTTCGGCCGCTGGACCCCGCTCGGGGCGACCGGTGCCGCATTGCTGTTCGGGTTCTCGGTGGCGCTCGCGAACGTGCTCGGCACGATCGGTGCGCCGATCCCCTCCGACTTCCTGCTCATGCTCCCCTACGTCGCGACCATCGTCGCGGTTGCAGGATTCGTGGGCAAGAGCCGGGCGCCGAAGGCCGACGGCCAGCCGTACGTGAAGTCGTGACGGCTGGCTGAGCCGGGCCGAACCGGAGCCGCCCGCCTGTTCGCCAGGACCGCTAGGCGCGTGCGGGTGGAACTTGGCCGACTTCGGCGTTGGTGCCGATCTCGATGACCGGGTGCTTTGAAGGCTCGAGCCAGCGCAGCACCTTCAGCAGGTCGGTGACCGGAAGGGCGATGCATCCCTCGGTAGGTGCGTCCATCCAGGCGTGCAGGAAGATCCCCGAGCCGGGGGCATCCGGCCCGGCGACGGTCGGGTCGTCGTTGTAGTCGATAACCGCGAGGTACGGATAGCCCCTGTCACCCCGGGTCTCGGTCCACAGCGGCTCGGACCAGGCCGCGAACGTTGGTGCCGTCCCGCAGGCCACGTGCACGAACCGGTTGTACCTGGTCGAGTAGGGGTCCTCGTCCCACCAGTCGCCGCACACGAGCTGGTGGTAGGGCTCGTGCAACCCTCCGGGATTGGGCCTGGTCCCGTACATCGTGAGGCCGAACGGGTACACCCCTGTCGGGGTCGCGTGGTCTCCCTCACGGCGAACGTCGACGATGTGACCCGAGCCGATCTCACTCTGCCAGGCCGGGAACACGCGCTCCCATGAAGAAGAGGCGTTCGCCCGCCGAAAGCTCTGGAACGTGGCGAGATAGTCCGAAGGGTCGTAGGTGGGACTCGAGACGACGATGAGCTGATCCGCGGATGCCGGGATCTCAAAGCGCGGGTGCGCCGCGCCGGACGCCGCGGCCGTCGGAGGTCCTGCACAGCTCAGCGATACGAGCGCGAACATGCTCGCGACGACCGCTGAGCTTCGCCGGACCTGGCGTGCACGGGCCCGGTCGACTTGGCACCAAGACCGCATCATGCCAAGTTTCCCATGGTGCTCAGGCGGGCACGAGGCCGAGATCTGACGCCTTCCACATCTCGGCGTAGCGGGCGCCCGCGGCGATGAGCTCGTCGTGGGTACCCTGTTCGACGATAAGCCCGTCCGCGAGCACGATGATGCGATCAGCCAGCCTGGCGGTCTGGAGGCGGTGCGCGATCACCACTGTCGTGCGACCCCGGGCGACGCGGTCTGTCGCGGAGGCGACCTTCGATTCGGCGGCGAGGTCGAGATTGGAGGTCGCCTCGTCGAGGAGCAGGATCGCCGGATCGACGAGCTCCGCGCGTGCGAGCGCGACGAGCTGGCGCTGACCGGCCGAGAGCGAGCGCCCACGCTCGGATACTGCGGTCCCGTAGCCGTTCGCAAGCTCGGCGATGAACTGGTCGGCGCCGACTGAGACTGCGGCGGCCTCCACCTCGTCGTCGCTCGCGTCCGGGCGGCCGTAAGCGATGTTGTCGCGGATCGAGCCCGTGAACAAGAACCCCTCCTGCGGGACGTAGCCGAGCTCCCGGCGGTAGGCGGAGAGGTCATAGTCGCGGAGGTCATTGCCGTCGACGAGAACCGTTCCCGAGGTCGGGTCGTAGAAGCGGGCCAGGAGCTTTACGACGGTCGACTTCCCCGCTCCCGTCTCGCCCACGAGTGCCACGAACTCGCCCGGGCCGATCTCGAGGTCGATCCCGCGCAGTGCCTCGATCGTCGCAGGCGGCGAGCCGTTGCTTGTGGGCCTGCCCGTCGGGTAGGCGAAATGCACTGCCTCGAGCTTCACCGCACCATGAAGCCGCGGGGGCCTCAAGGGATGGGGCGCCTCGGGCGTGAGCGTCTCGAGGGCCATCAGTTCGCCGACGCGCGCGACCGAGACCCGGGTCTGCTGCCACGAGTCGAATACCTGGGACAGCTGCTGTATCGGGGAGAAGAAGAGGTCGAGGTACAAGATGAAGGCGATGAGCGCGCCTGTCGTGAGGTGGCCGCTCGCGACGAGCCCAGCTCCCACGCCGAGCACGATCGCGTCCCCAGCGTCGCCCAGGAACTGGACGAAGGGAAAGTACGTGCCGACCATCCGCTGCGCACGGACGCGGGCCTCGAGATAGGAGAGGCCGAGGCGGTGGAACCGGGCGATGCTGGCCTCCTCGTGAACGAACGCCTGGGTCTCGCGGATGCCCGAGAGGCTCTCTTGAAAATTGGCGTTGACAACTGCGATTCGGTCTCTCGCGAGCTCGTAGGTCCTCACGGCCTTGCGCCTGAACACCACCGTCGCCACGGCCAGGGGCACCATCACAACGAGGGTCGCGAGCGCGAGCTGAAAGTTGAGGAAGAACAGCGCGACGCCGACTCCGGTGAAAGTGCAGAAGCCCACCACCGCTGACAACAGCCCGGTCTCGAGGAGGGTCTCGAACGAGTCCACGTCGGTGGTCATCCGGGTCATGATCCGGCCTGCCATCTCACGCTCGTAGTAGTCGAGCGACTGGTGCTGGAGCTTCGCCCAGATCCGGATCCTCAGCGCCAGCATGAGGCGCTCGGCGGTGCGGCCGGTCACGAACGTCTCCGCGATTGAGTCCAAAAGGTCCAGGAGCACCACGGCCAAGAAGGCGGCCGATGCCGCGACAAGTGCCGAGCGCGAGCCCGTGACGACGCCGTCGTTGATGCCGGCACGCACTAGATAAGGGCCTGCGAGCGAGGCGAGCGAGTCGAACAGGACGAGCATCAGCCCGAGACCGAGAGCGCCGCGGAAACGGCCGAGAAAGCTCCACAGCGAGAACGCGGTGCCGGTCTCGGTCTCGTGTTCGAGGTCCACATTGGGGACGTCGCGGATGGGCTTGAGCGCCGCCACCTTTGCGAGCAGCTCTGGCGTCGGGGCGAGACTCGCGCGCCAGCCGTTCCGGCTGCTGCCGCCCCGGCCCCCTAGCCCGGGTCCGAGCGAGGCCGTCCCGAACCGTGCCCGGGCAGGGACAGCTGCCGAGGCGACCTTCCTCGTAACCATGCCCGCTCGATGGGCGGGCAGGACCGATTGCGTGGTGGCATTCGCGAGCGGCGCCTCTTTCTTTCCCGACGAGATCGACCGGTACAGCGGGCAACGCTCGAGCAGCTCCGCGTCGGTGCCCTGGTCCACGACGCGGCCGGCGTCGACGACGACGATGCGGTCGGCCAGGTGCAGGGTCGAGCGGCGGTGGGCGACGAGCAGCGTCGTCCGGCCACGCATGATCGTGCGCAGGGCCGCGTGGATGGCCTGTTCCACCTTGGCGTCGACAGCACTCGTGGCGTCGTCGAGCAGCAGGATCCGCGGATCGCCGAGCAGGGCCCTGGCGAGGGCGATCCGCTGGCGCTGTCCGCCTGACAAGGTAAGGCCCCGCTCTCCGACGACGGTCTCGTAACCGTCAGGAAGCGCTTGGATGAACTCGTCTGCGCCCGCCGCGCGCGCCGCCGATTCGACCTCGTCCGGCGACGCGTCCGGATGCCCGAACGCGATGTTCGAGCGCACCGAGGACGAGAACAGGAAGCTGTCGTCGAAGACGACACCGACCTGGCGGCGCAGCGACGCCCGGGTGACGCTGCGAACGTCATGGCCGTCGAGTCGGACTGACCCGGCGCTCACGTCGTAGAACCGGGAGACGAGCTCCAGCACGGTCGACTTGCCGGAGCCGGAAGGGCCCACGAGGGCCACCGTCTCACCCGGCGCAATATGGAGGTCGAAGTCCAAGAGAGCCTTGCCGCCGTCCTGGTAGGTGAACTCCACGTGGTCGAAGGTGATCTCGCCTTCGAGACGCGCCAGCTCGGTTGCCGCCGGCATATCGCATATAGCCGGCCGCAGATCGAGCAGCTCGAAGATCCGTTCGATGCCGGCCCTGGCTTGTTGGGCGGTTGTGAGGATGCCGGCGAGCATCCTGGCCGGGGAGACGAGCTGGGCGATATAGGTCGAGAAGGCGAGGAACGTGCCGATCGTGATCTTGTGGTCGAGCGCGAGCCAGCCTCCGAGCGCGAGCACCGCCACCTGACCGAGCGTTGGGATTGCCTGCAGCAGTGGCTGGTATCGCGCCTGCAGCCGAACGGCCCGCAGATGCGAGCCGTAGAGGGTCTTGCTCGCCGTGACGATCCGCCCGAGCTCGCGCTCTTCCTGGCCGAATGCCTTGACCACACGGACCCCGCTCACGTCCTCGTCGACGATCTGGGCGATGTCGCCTTCCTTCTGCTGACCGTCCCAGGTCGCCGGGAACATCTGGGTGCGCATCCGGTAGGCGACGACGAGCACTGTCGGCGTCACGACCATGCTCACGAGCGCGAGGAGCGGCGAGAGCACCAGCATGATGGCAAGTGACAGCACCATCAAAAGGATGTTCCCGCTCATGATCGGGAAGAAGCTCAGCAGGCCCTGGACGAGGGTCGAGTCGGAGTTGGCCCTCCCGACGAGCTGACCGGTCGGCATCTGGTCGTGCTGGGCAAAATCGAGCTCGTGCAGGTGCTCGTACATCGCGTTGCGCAGGTCGTACTGGACGTCCAGCGCGACCCTGCCCCCGCGGTAGCGCCGGAGATAAGCGGCCCCAAAGGTCACCGCGCCGAGACCGACGAGCAGCGCCAACCATGGAGCGAGCGGTGAGCGGTGGTGCAGGATCACGTTGTCGACGATCTGGCGCTCGACCAGCGGAACTACGGCCTGAGCGGCACTGCCCACCAACGCGCCGCCGAGCGCGATCTCGAGGTTGCGCTTGTGGGCCATGAGATACGGCCACAACCGACGCACCCAGCCGGGTCGGACCTCCCGAGTCGCGTCCGGTTCCGAACCGGGCGGCATTGTCACCTTCCAGCGCCCCGGGCTTGCCGTTCGGCGAGGTCACGGTCGATTGCCGCGCCGAGGGCGACAAGAGCGTTCATGGTCGCGACAGGGTCGTCGGTGATGCACACCAGCCCCTCGAGGCGCGCAGCCATCGCGGCCTGCGTGCGCGCGAAGACCGCGCGCCCTTCCTCGGTGAGACGGAGGCGGATGGCCCGTTGGTCGTCGGCCACGTCTTCTCGCGTCAACAAGCCCTGCGCGACCAGCGCGCCGACCGCGGCACTGACGGCGGGCTTGCCGAGTGCGAGGCGCTCTGCGAGCCGCGATGCCCGCTCGTCGCCTCCAGCGACGAGCGCGAGAAAGCGGTAGTGCGCGAGGCCCAGCTCGCCCGCTGCCCTGTCGAGAATCCGTGCGAGCCGCGCGGCGGAGAACACCGCCATCTCGGCACCGCTCACCTGTGCGGGTCGCGTGGGGAGGTTCACGCTGGCAAGTTTAGCTGGATAGTTCGAATATCGAACCTTCGCCGTTCGAGCGGACTGTTCCAACAAGTGAGGGATATCGACTTGGGACTCTGCCGCGCGACGCCGGACGCGCAAGGAGCCGCCCGCTTTGGACGGCTCCAAACGCCCAGTCGCCATTACGACTGGAGGGCTGACACAAATTGTAGCCACTGATGGGGCTGTGTGCCACAACCCAAGATGCCTGCCCGCCGTCGCGCGCCGGACGGGAAGACAGTCCTAGGTGAGGACGAGCATGTCACCTTCTACTTCGACGGTGACTGTGTCGCCTTCTTTGTAGCGGCCTTCGAGGAGCGCGATCGCCAGCGGATCACCGATCTCGCGCTGGATCACCCGCCGCAGGGGGCGCGCCCCGAAATCGGGGTCGTAACCGTGGTCCCCTAGCCACATCTCGGCTTCGGGCGTGACCTCGATCATCATGCGCCGGGCTTCGAGCCGCTTTTTGAGCTGACCGAGCTGAATGCCGACGATTGCGAACAGGTCCTCTCTTCCCAAGGGGCGGAAGCGGACGATTTCGTCGATGCGGTTGATGAATTCCGGCTTGAAGGTGTTGATGGGATCGCCCACCAAGTTGGAGGTCATGATCAGCACCGTGTTGGTGAAGTTGACCGTCCGGCCCTGGCCGTCGGTGAGGCGCCCATCGTCTAACAGCTGAAGCAGCACGTTGAACACGTCCGAGTGCGCCTTCTCGATCTCGTCCAGCAGCACGACCGCGTATGGCCGGCGGCGCACCGACTCGGTGAGCTGGCCCCCCTCCTCGTAACCGACGTAACCGGGCGGGGCGCCGACGAGGCGGGAAACGCTGTGTTTTTCTTGGTACTCACCCATGTCGATTCGGATCATCGCCCGCTCGTCGTCGAACAAGACCTCGGCGAGGGCTTTTGCGAGCTCGGTCTTGCCGACTCCTGTGGGGCCGAGGAAGAGGAACGAGCCGATAGGCCGGTTGGGGTCCGAGAGCCCCGCACGGCTGCGGCGGATGGCGTTCGACACCGCCCGTACCGCTTCGTCCTGGCCCACTACACGACGGTGGATCGAGTCTTCGAGATGGACGAGCTTTAAGACCTCGCCTTCCATGAGGCGTGCGACAGGGACTCCCGTCGCCCGGCTCACGACTTCGGCGATGTCCTCAGCGTCCACCACCTCCTTCAGCATCTTCTGCTCGGACTGGAGCCCGGCGAGCTTGTCGGTCGCCGCCTGGATGCGCCTGTCGAGGTCGGGGATCCGGCCATAGCGGATCTCCGAGGCCCGGCCGAGATCACCTGCGCGTTCGTAACGCTCGGCCTCCGAGCGCGCCGCTTCGAGCTCGCCCTTCAGCTGGCGTATCGCGGCGATGGCGTCCTTTTCGGACTGCCAGTGCGAGGTCATCGCCGTTTGCTGCTCGCGAAGGTCCGCGAGCTCGGCCTCGAGCCTGGCGAGCCGTTCGACCGACACGACGTCGGTCTCTTTCTGGAGGGCCACGCGTTCGATCTCGAGCTGTCGGACTCTCCGCGCGACGACGTCGATCTCGGTCGGCATGGAGTCGATCTCGATGCGGAGCCGGCTGGCCGCCTCGTCGACGAGGTCTATGGCCTTGTCCGGGAGGAACCTGCCCGTCACGTAACGGTCCGACAGCACTGCAGCAGCGACCAGTGCCGCGTCCTGGATGCGCACACCGTGGTGGACTTCGTAGCGCTCCTTCAGACCGCGCAGGATCGCGATCGTGTCAGTCACCGACGGCGGCTCGACCACGACGGGCTGGAAACGGCGCTCGAGGGCGGCGTCCTTCTCCACGTACTTGCGGTACTCGTCGAGCGTCGTGGCACCGATGAGGCGCAGCTCGCCGCGTGCCAGCATCGGCTTGATCATGTTGCCTGCGTCCATCGCGCCCTCGGCCGCGCCGGCACCGACGATCGTGTGGAGCTCGTCGATGAAGGTGACTATCTCACCGTCGGAGTCCGAGATCTCCTTCAGGACCGCCTTGAGGCGCTCCTCGAATTCCCCGCGGTACTTGGCACCGGCTAAGAGTGAGCCCAGATCGAGGCCGATGATCCGCTTGTTTTTGAGCGACTCGGGAACGTCGCCTTCGACCATGCGGGTGGCGAGGCCTTCGACGATGGCGGTCTTGCCGACCCCGGGCTCGCCGATCAGCACCGGGTTGTTCTTGGTGCGCCGCGAGAGGACCTGGATGACACGTCGGATCTCGTCGTCGCGACCGATGACCGGGTCGAGCTTGCCGCGTCTCGCGAGGTCCGTGAGGTCGCGGCCGTAGCGCTCGAGTGACTGGTACTGCTCCTCGGGGGTCTGCGAGGTGACACTATGGCTGCCGCGAACACTCTGCAGCGCGCGGAGAAGGTCATCACGGCTCACCCCGAGCCGATCCGAGAGCGCGAGAAGCAGGTGCTCGACCGAGAGATACTCGTCGCCCATTTCCCTGCGGGCGTCGTCCGCCCTTTCGAAGGCCTCCGCCAGCTCACGGCTCAGCGACGGCTCGGCAATGCCGTAGGCCTTCGGGATCGTGGCGAGCGACTCGGTGATCCGCTTGCGGACCGACAGGGGAGCTATGCCGAGACTGTCGAGGAGAGGAATCGCAACGCCGCCGTCCTGGGACAGCGCGGCAATCAGAAGGTGGTCCGGTGCGACCTCAGCGTTGTGCGAGTCCTTCGCGAGTGCGATCGCCTCCCGTACCGCTTCCTGGGTCTTGAGCGTCCAACGGTTCGGGTCAAGCGTCATTTCTTGTGGTGATCCTCGAAGCTGTTCATCTGCGTAGCGCGTGGATGGCGCGGCCGACTACCGGCCGGTCGCTCGCCGTGCGGGTAGGCGGCTTGTGGACACGGGCACGAGGTCGCGCCGGTAATGTCGGTGGGTCTGCTCGATCGCCTCGCGTGCAGCAACGCGGGTCATCTCGAGCTCGGTACGAAGCCGGCCGATCTCGATCTCGAGCGCAATCACGCGCCGCACGCCTTCCAGGTTCAGCCCGGCAGCGGTGAGCTGTTGGATCCGCCGCAGGTGCGCGATGTCAGCCTCGCTGTAACGCCGATTGCCCCCTCCGGTCCGGGCAGGGTCCAAGAGTCCCTTTCGCTCGTATATGCGAAGCGTCTGAGGGTGGACGCCGGCCAGCTCGGCGGCAACGGAGATCACGTAGACGGCGCGCGTCGAGCGTTCGCGTAAGCCTTCAGATGTCGGGTCGTAGTCCATGTTCACACTCCAAGATGGTGTCGAGGCGAGGAGCCCAGCGTTTTCGCGAGTGCCTCGACGGCATGGCGCTGGTCTTCGGTCAGGTGAGACGGGACGACCACGTCGACGGTGACGAGAAGGTCGCCGGTCGACGGGCCGCTCGTGATCCCCCTGCCCTTCACACGGAAGGTCCGGCCCTGGCGCGTGCCGGCCGGGATCTTGAGGGTGACGGGCTCGGTCAGCGAAGGCACGGTGATCGCACCGCCGAGCGCCGCCTCCGGGTAGGTGATCGGGACCGTGATCGTGAGGTTGCGTCCCTTGCGACCGAACAGTTGGTGCGGTGCGACGTGGACCACGACAAAGAGGTCGCCCGCCGGTCCGTTGTTGGCCCCAGGCGCTCCGCGCCCCTTCACGCGGATGCGTTGGCCGTCCTCGACTCCGGCGGGGATCCTGACCTTGACCTGCCGTTGCCGTTGTTCCAGACCCGTGCCCTTGCAGGCTGGGCAGGGATCGACGATGCGGGTCCCGCGGCCCTGGCAGTCCGGGCACGGCGACGACAGCGAGAACATGCCCTGGTTGTCGTTCAACACGCCGAGACCGTTGCAGCGGGGGCACGTCACGGGCGCTTTTCCCGGACGCGAACCTGACCCGTTGCACGTCGAGCACCTTGTCCCGCTCGCGACGTTGACGGTCGTGACGGCACCGTCGACCGCCTCCTGGAACGACAGGTGGAGCTCAGCCTCGAGATCGTGCCCCCGTCTCGGGCCGCTCCTCGGCGCGCTCCGGCCCGTGTTCGAGCGACCGGCCCTGCCGAAAAGCCCGCCGAAGATGTCCGAAAGGTCATCGATGCGGAAATTGGAGTTGCCACCATCACTTCCGCCCGATCCGCCGAAACCGCCGAGGTTGCTCAAGGGCCCGAGACGGCGGACCTCGTCGTACTCCTTGCGCTTCTCGGGATCGCCGAGCACCTCGTACGCGGCGGAGACGGCCTTGAAGCGCTCCTCGGAGCCCGGATGTGAATCCGGATGGGACTCCTTGGCGAGCTTGCGATAGGCGCGCCGCAGTTCCTTGTCGGTAGCGCTCTCAGGAACACCGAGCGTCTTGTAGTAGTCGGTCGTGTACCAGTCACGCTGCGGTGCCACAGTGCTGCTCCTCAGGCCCCTACGAAGACCATCGCTGGCCTCAGCACCTTCGACTTCAGCTGGTACCCGGCCCGCATGACCTGCACGACGACCGGTCCGTCGTCATGAGCGGCCGCTTTAGGCGCTTTCGGCACCTTGGCCGGCTTGGCCGGGTCGCCCCGGCTCGTTGCATGTGCGGCCGCCGGCGGCGCCGGTGGTTCCACCGGGAGCGTGCCGACAGCGTCGTGGATGGTCGGGTCGAACGCCACGCCAACGGCGTCGATCCGTTCGATGCCCTCACGGGCCAGGACGTCGCGCAACAACGAGTCGATCTGCTCGAGGGCCTTGTCGGAGTCGCTCGGCTCGGCCTGGCTGCGGACGTGGGCTGTCGCGAGGTCCAGAGCGTCCAGCACCGGTAGCAGCCGCACGCACAGTCCTTCAGAGGCACGTTCCAACAGGTCGGTCTGCTGGCGCATGGAGCGCTTGCGGAAGTTGTCGAAGTCCGCCTGAAGCCTTTGGAGCGCGCCGAGGTACTCGTCGCGCTCTGCGGCTACAAGGGCTTCGGCAGCCTTGGCATCCAGCTCAGCTTCAGATCGTGTCGGTTCGGTTCCCCAATCGAGCAGCGCGTCGATAGGTAGGTCCAGTTGCCCGGTCGGCCCGTTGTCATCCCCGGCTGGGGCGGGCTCGTCCGCGGGTGGCGACCTCGGATCGTCTGCTTGGTGGGTCACGAAGTGGCCGTACCCGAATCATCGACGATCTCGGCATCGACGACCTCGTCGTCTGATGGCCCGCTCGAGCTCGAGTCCGACGAGCCATCGGCGCCAGAGCCGCCACCTGCCTGCTGCTGGGATGCTTGCTCGTAGAGGCGCTGGCCCAAGGTCTGGGAGGCCGTGCGGAGCGTCTCGGTGTCGCGGCGGATCCGTTCGTAGTCGGTCCCGGCGCTCGCATCGCGCAGGCTCTTGAGAGCGTTCTCGACCCGCTCGCGGTCTTCCGCGGGGACCTTGTCGCCCTGGTCCTTAAGCAACTTGTCGGTCTGGTAGACGAGCGCGTCTGCGTTGTTGCGCGTCTCGGCCTCCTCCTTGCGTTGGCGGTCCTCAGCCGCGTGCTGCTCGGCGTCGCGCACCATCCGCTGGATGTCGTCCTTGGGGAGCGACGTCTGGCCTGTGATGGTGATCGACTGCTCCCTTCCGGTGGCGAGGTCCTTTGCTGAGACGTGGACGATCCCGTTCGCGTCGATGTCGAAAGCGACTTCGATCTGTGGAACGCCGCGAGGCGCGGGAGGAAGGTCCACGAGCTGGAACTTGCCCAGCGTCTTGTTGTACATGGCCATGTCGCGCTCGCCCTGCAGGACGTGGATCTCGACTGAGGGCTGGTTGTCGTCAGCGGTCGTGAACATCTCTGAGCGCTTGGTCGGGATGGTCGTGTTGCGCTCGATAAGGCGGTGGGTAATTCCGCCCTTGGTCTCTATGCCGAGGCTGAGGGGTGTGACGTCCAGCAAGAGGATGTCCTTCACCTCGCCCTTCAGGACGCCGGCCTGGATAGCGGCACCGACGGCGACGACCTCGTCCGGGTTGACGCCCTTGTGCGGTTCCTTGCCTGCAAGTTGCACCACAAGGTCATAGATGGCCGGCATGCGGGTGGAACCCCCGACGAGCACGACGTGGTCGATGTCTTTCGCGGTCAGGCCGGAATCCTGGATGGCCTGCTCGAAAGGCCCCTTACAAGCATCTGCAAGGTCTGCGGTGAGCTCCTGGAACTTCGCCCTCGACAGCTTCACGTCGAGGTGTTTCGGGCCCTCGTTGGTGGCGGTGATGAAGGGAAGATTGATCGTCGTCTCTTGGACCGCCGAAAGCTCGATCTTGGCCTTCTCGGCAGCCTCCTTGAGACGCTGCAACGCCATCTTGTCGTTGGAGAGGTCGACACCCTCGGTGTCCTTGAACGTCTTGACAAGCCAGTCCATGACGCGCTGGTCCCAGTCGTCGCCGCCGAGATGGGTGTTGCCGGAGGTCGACTTCACCTCGAAGACCCCGTCGCCGATCTCGAGCACCGACACGTCGAAGGTGCCGCCGCCGAGGTCGAACACGAGCACGGTCTGGTCGGAGCGTTCCTTGTCGAGGCCGTAGGCGAGTGCCGCCGCCGTCGGCTCGTTGATGATGCGGAGGACCTCCAGCCCGGCGATCTGGCCCGCCTCTTTGGTAGCGGTGCGCTGGGCGTCGTCGAAATAGGCGGGGACCGTTATGACAGCCTGATTGACCGTGTCCCCGAGGAAGGCCTCGGCGTCACGCCTCAGCTTCTGCAGGATCCTCGCGGAGATCTCCTGGGCCTTGTAGGGCTTGCCGTCGATGTCGATCGACCAGCTCGTGCCCATCTGCCGCTTGACCGAACGGATGGTCCGGTCCGGGTTCGTGATCGCCTGTCGCTTTGCGACCTCGCCGACGAGCACTTCACCGGACTTGGCAAAACCAACGATCGACGGAGTAGTCCGCCCGCCTTCTGCGTTGGGTATCACCGTGGGCTCGCCCGCCTCGAGGAATGCGACTACCGAGTTAGTCGTGCCGAGGTCGATTCCGACGGCCTTGGACATTTCTGAAAGCCTCCACTTCTATGGATGCCACGCTTGCCGGCACCCGCACGTCCTTCGTACAGGACAAAGTATAGCAAACTTGAGTGGATGACTATCAAGAAATCCACGAACCAGGCCTTCCGAGGAGTTGAAGTCAAAACATCCCTGGTCAGGGAGGCCTCCGACGGCTCACACGGCGGCCTGTCACCCGGATTCGTGTCGCGAAAGGGGCGACGATAGCCTCGGGACATGCCCACGATGATCGTCTTGCGCCATGGTGAGAGTACCTGGAACGCCGAGAACCGCTTCACTGGGTGGACCGATGTCGACCTGAGCGAGAAGGGGGAAGCCGAGGCCCGCTCGGCCGGCCAGCTTCTGGCGGAGGAGACCGAGCTGCGAATCGACAGAGTCCACACTTCGGTACTGACCCGGGCCGTCCGCACGGCGAACATCGCCCTCGACGAGTTGGGGCTCTCGTTTCTCCCCGTGCGGCGGAACTGGCGCTTGAACGAACGTCACTACGGGGCTCTTCAGGGCGGTAACAAGAAGGAAGCAGCCGAGAAATTCGGTCCTGATCAGGTGAAGGTTTGGCGCCGAAGCTACGCGACGCCTCCGCCGCCACTTGAGCTCACTGACCCCCGCCATCCGGTGCACGATCCCCGCTACCGCGACGTCCCGCCGCTCTCGTTGCCTGCGGCCGAGTGCCTGGCCGACGTCGTGGTCAGGATGGTGCCCTACTGGGAGGACGTCCTCGGGCCGGAGCTCCTGGCGGGGATCACGCCGTTCGTGGTCGCGCACGGCAACAGCATTCGTGCGCTGACGAAGTTCCTCGAGCACATCTCAGACGACGACATCGTCGACCTCGACATCCCGACCGGGTGGCCCAGGATCATCACACTGGACGACAGGCTCAACTTCGTCGAGGGCCGTTACCTCGGAGACCCCGAGGCAGTCGCGGCGGCAGCGGCGGCGGTAGCGGCGCAAGCCGGGCCGGTGAGCGCGTAGTAGCTGTCAGCGCGCCAGGTGAAGAGCCCAGGGTGCCTCACTTCGCGCCGGTCGAAGATGGCCATGGCTTCAACGAGGAGGGCGCGTGCGACGCCACGGTTCCAGAGCGACGGCTCGACCGTGAGCGGAACCGAAGAAACCAATCCTGCCCCGGCAGGTCACGAAGTTGGCGCCCAAAGAGTTCCGTCGACCGTTCCTAAACACTGAGCATAACTGATTCCTGCCCGGCGGGCGACCACG
>PLKG01000009.1:0-383 GCA_003140595.1 Acidimicrobiaceae bacterium
CCAGCGAAGCGGTGGGCACGTTTCGTTCCGCTTCGCAAGCGAGGCGGTTCGCGAGGATAGGGACGACGGGTGATCGTCGTTGACGCGTCGGTCATCGCGCCGGCTCTCGCGGACGATGACGCAGACGGCGACCGCGCCCGCGAACGTCTACAAGGTGAACGTCTCGTGGCGCCGGAATTGCTCGACCTCGAGGTGGTCGCAGTCATCCGGAAGGCGCTTTTCGCTGGAGTCCTTGATGAGCGCCGAGCCGCCATTGCCCTCGCAGACCTCGCAGACCTTGATCTCGAACGAGTAAGCCACCGACCACTATTGGTGCGGATATGGGAGCTGCATCGAAACATCACGCCGTACGACGCGGCGTATGTGGCCTTGGCTGAGACGAT
>PLKG01000009.1:411-2863 GCA_003140595.1 Acidimicrobiaceae bacterium
GCCGTCTGGAAGGTGGCAGGCGCGGTACCGAGACGGGTCCGGCCAGATGTTCTCCGCGCCGTCAACTTTTCCGACCAAGACCGATGCGACGCGTTTCCTCGCGGTGGTGGAGGCGGACATAGCACGAGGTCTGTACATCGATCCCCGCGCGGGACGAGTGACCTTCGCCGAGTGGTCAGACCGCTGGTTGGCGCGACCCGGTAAGCGAGACGCATCGACGGCAAGAGATCGGCAAGCGCTCGCGTCGTTCCGCTCTCAGCTCGGTTCGGTGCTCCTGATAGGGCTCACCCCCGGGCTTGTCCAAGAAGCGGTGGACCTGCGCTCGAAGGTCGCGGCACCCGCGACCGTCGCCCGAGACTTCTCGGCACTCCGGGCTGTGCTTAGCGCGGCCGTCAACGCCGACTTGATTGCTCGATCACCCCGCTCGGAACATCGCGTTGCCTCGAGTCGTGCACCCGGAGCGATCAGGCTTATCCCCGTCGGAGCTCGCGGCGCTCGTGAAAGAAGTGCCAGAGCACTACCAGGCGCTCGTGCTAGTTGGAGCGGTACTTGGATTGCGTTGGGGGGAGGCAGTCGGACTGCGGGTTCGCGATGTCGATTTCATGCGCCACACCGTGACGATCGCCCAGACCGTTGAAGAGCTATCGGGTCATATGCGCGTCGTTCCAGAGGCGAAGACGCGATCCAGTCTGCGGACGCTCGCTGTTCCGGTGTTCCTCATGGACGAACTCACTCGTCACCTGCAGCAGCACCGGCAAGACGTGATAGGTCAGTACGTCGACCCAGACGCGTTGATTTTCGTCGGTCCACGCGGCGGGACACTGCGGCGTCGCTTCAGCGAGCGCATTCTGCGGCCGGCTGGGGAGCGGGCAGGCATCTCGACGAGTCTCACTTTCCATTCGCTTCGGCACTGCGCGGTCACCGCGATGGCGGACGCCGGCGTGCCCTACAACGTGACCCAGGCGAGGGCCGGTCACAGCACGGCGCGCATGACGATGGAGCTGTACTCGCATCGGACGACAGCTGCTGATCGGGTGGCGGCTGAGGCCCTGCAGGCTCACTTCGGCGAGGCGTTTGTAGCTGGAAGTGGCACGGGTGTGGCACGGAGCGCTGCTTCTGCGACAAGCGTACCGAAAAACAGCAGGTCAAGTGCTCTGTAATCGCTGGCGACAACAGCCTTCACACGGCTGAGGTCGCAGGTTCAAGTCCTGCAGCGCCCACCAAGGAAGTGCAGGTCAGGGCATTGCGACAGGTCTAACTGACCGTGTCACCTAGCGGCGTGACACGAATCCACAGCTCCTGACATGAGCGNNCGGTGGATGCAACCGCTTCCTCTCGTGCCCTCCGGCTCGGTCCGTATCACCGATGGCGTCGCCCTCCTCGAGGACGAGGAAGGAGGAGTCGTCTTCATCTGGGGTCGGGCGAGCTTCAGCTGGTCGCGATCGGACTCAGCCTCGCGCCGGCTTGCAGCCGTCCAGCTGGTGTCGACCGGTGTCGCCAGCCAGCGCCAGACATCTGCTGGGTTCGGGGTGAACGAGACGACGCTCTGGCGTTGGCGCTCGGACTACGAGGCGCATGGCCTCATCGCGCTTTTCGATGAGAAGAAGGGACCAAAGCGCCCCTCGGTGCTGACCGAGGAGAAGGTGGACGAGATCCGCCAGCTGCGGCGGGAAGGAAACAAGCTGCGGGAGATCGCCTCTCTCACCGGCGTCTCGCTCAACAGCGTCCAGAGAGCGATCGTCGGCCTGTTCGAAGACAGCACTCCGCCCCAGACGACGCCAGGGCCGCTCGAGCCACTCGCCAAGCCGCGCGACCGCTCGGCCGAGCGGTGGGCGGCACGGGAGGGACTGATCACCGAGGCGAAGCCGGTCGTCTGCGAGGGCTCCCACCTCCCCTTCGCCGGGGCCCTCGTCGTCTTGCCGGTGCTCGCCGCGACGGGTCTTGTCGATGTTGCCGAGACGGTCTACGGGCTCGGACGACACATAGGCGGCACCGCCCGTGCCGCCTTCTACGGCATCAGGGCGCTCATGTTGTCGATCGTCTTCGCCTGCCTGCTCGGCGAGCCACGGGCCGAGGGGATGACCCGCCTCGACCCGGTCGCCATCGGCCGGCTCATCGGCCTCGACCGGGCACCCGAAGTCCGCCGGCTGCGGGCCCGCATGGCCGAGCTCGCCGCCGAGGGACGGGCCGACAAGTTCCAGATGGCCCTTGCCCGCCGCCACATCGAGCACCGTCCCGAGGCAATCGGCCTGCTCTATGTCGACGGCCACGTCCGCGCCTATCACGGCCAGGGCGAGCTGCCGAAGGCTCACCTCGCCCGCATGCGCATCTCCATGCCGGCCGAGGTGGACACCTACGTCTCGGACCGCTTCGGCGACGGCCTCCTTGTCTGGCAGGCGCCACCGGGGGCAAGCCTGGCGGGCGAGCTGAAACAAGTCGTGCGTTACGTCCG
>PLKG01000009.1:2871-3755 GCA_003140595.1 Acidimicrobiaceae bacterium
GAGCACGTCTTTGTTGACGAGGCCGGTCACGAACACCACTATCTGCTCGCCGACCGGCGGGTCCGCATCGCCTATGACTCCCACAAGCGCTACTTTGCCTGCCGGCAGGTGACCCGCCTCGACGAGGAGAGCGGTCACCAGACCCAGATCGTCACGACGCGCGACGATCCCGACCCGAGCCTTGTCGCCCATGCGATGTTCTCCCGCTGGCGCCAAGAGAACTTCTTCAAGTACGGCCGGGCCCGCTTTGGCATCGATGCCCTCGACTCCTACGAGACGACGCCCGACGACCTCGGGCGGCTGGTGGCGAACCCAGCGCGAAGAGACGCCAAACGCGAGGTCATCCGCGCCCGGGCCGAGCTCGCGCGCGCCGAGCAGACAGAAGGCCGGGCCAACCTCGACGGGATGCAGACCGACACCACCGTCAGGGCCGCCTTTGAGGAGGCAAGAGCCGAGGTCGTCCGCCTGGAGGAACGTGCACGGGCACTGCCGGCCAAGGTGCCCCTCGGAGAAGTCCGCCCGCAAGCAGCCCGGGCCGAGGTCGAGCGAAAGCGGATCCACGACGCCGCCCGGATGGCCACCTACAACGCCGAGTCAGCCCTCGCCCGCATGCTCACCCCGCACTACGCCCGGGCCGAGGACGAGGCCCGCAGCCTGCTGCGGGAGACATACCGTGCCTCGGGCGATCTCGAGGTCGTCGGCAACGAACTGCACGTGCGCATCGCACCGCTCTCGGCCGGGCGGCGATCCCGTGCGTTGGCGGCACTCTGTCAGGAGCTGACGGCGACCGAGACGCGCTACCCCGGGACCGATCTGCGCCTCGTCTACTCGGTGAAGACGCCGTGAGCTTGCAGCGATTCTGGCCTCATGTCAGGAGTTGTGGA
>PLKG01000074.1 GCA_003140595.1 Acidimicrobiaceae bacterium
TTGAGACGGGTCCCGAGGACCTGCGCTTCTCCGCGCAGCAGGTCCTTGACCCACCTTCCTAGGCCAGGACAAGACCCGGTACTTGAGCTCGGTGCGCCTAAGTCAGGTCAGGATGCCGATGGCGAAAGCTCGCCGGCCCGGTAGGCCTTCATATAGGCGCGGCAGCTCTCGTCGGCACCGGTGAGCACGGCGAGGGCGAGCTGGAACGGGCGCGTGGTCCTGTCCACTGTCAGAGCCCGCTGCATGCTGACGACCGTCGGGTCAACTATTCCGCTGTCCGCGCCCGACTCGATCGCCAACGCCAAGAAGGCATCGTTCAGGAGACGCCGACTCGGAAGCCCGAAGCTGACATTGCTCATGCCGCCGGTGATATGGATCTCGCTACCGAAGCGCCGGCGCAGCTCGGCGATCGCGTCCAGGCAGTGTCGGCCATACTCGCCGTCGACAGCGATGGGGAAGACGAGCGGGTCGACGAATATCCTCTCCAGCGCGATGCCCGCTGCAAGCGACGCCTCAACCATCCGGCTGGCGTTGGCCACCCGCTCCTCGGTGTTCGTTGGCATTCCCGACTCACCTGCGGCTGTAATCACGACAGCGCCCTTGAGTCGTGCCGCCAGGTCGAGCACCTCAATCCGCTCGAGCGATGCCGAGTTGAGCATCGGCGGCCCGACGCGAGCGTCCGCCGCCTCGGTTGCTGCCATCACGCCTGCGTCGATTATCTCGAGGTTGGACGAGTCGATCGAGAGCGGAATATCGACCAGGGGAGCGAGAGTCGTCACGAGCCAGCGCATCGACTCGAGCTGGTCCGCGAGCTTGTTCGAGATCTCGTCGATGTTC
This sequence comes from Acidimicrobiaceae bacterium, assembly GCA_003140595.1. Lineage (GTDB taxonomy): Bacteria > Actinomycetota > Acidimicrobiia > Acidimicrobiales > Bog-793 > Fen-455. The sequence goes on from PLKG01000074.1 coordinate 838, forward strand.
ACGTCGAGAAAGTGCGCGCCGGCCTTGACCTGGCGCTGGGCGAGCGTGCTCAAGTACGAAACAGCGGTCGAACAGTCGGGTTCGCTCCCCGCCATGGCAACCTGTACTGCAATCCGTACGTGCTTGATGCGCCCCTCCTGGTAGGGCTGCGAGAGCTTCTCGGCTTCGGGAATGCGAAGGTGGCGCGACACCCCGTCTTCATCGACGAAGACGATTCCCTCCTCCCCCGCCTCGTTGGCGGAGATCCGTTCGCTCTTCTGCAAGAGCACGCGTGTGGCGTGGATATTTTCCCCGATTACGACGAATTCGCGCGCTGTCGTGCTCACTGGACGTCCTCCTGTCCGGCAACGGGATGGGCAATGTGATCCCTTCCCAAGAAAGTGTTCGCCCAAGCGCTTGTGCCACGGAGGGCGTTGTCATTGAAGACGACTGGTGCGTCCAGCATTGAGGTTTCCTCTCCGTAGGGCTTCAGCCGCTCGTAAGCACGAGCCCAGATGCATTCGCGCTCGGCGACCTCACAGAGGCCGTCATGCGAGCCTCCGCAGGGGCCATTGCGTTGGTTCTTCGCACATTGCGATTCCGGGCAGAGATAGGCGATCTCCGGCAAGGAGCAGTCTCCGCAGTCCTTGCAGTTGTAGAGCGGCACCTTGGAAACGTGCTCGACAAGGTGAAGCACTTTGCGCGCCGAGACCGGCGCGGATTCCACAGCGGAGTAGAACCTTCGGACTACGTCGAACAGCGGCGCTGTGGGCGCGAAAACTGTCGAGTGGGCCAGGCGGCTGGTCCGATAGTTGATTGGTGTGCGCAAACGGGCGCGCCGTCGCGCCGCGCTCGTACGCGATGCGACGAGGACACCGCTTACCTCTGAGGAGGACAGACCCGTCGCCTTGTCGCGCGCGAAATAGTAGAACTCGTCCGGACAGGCGAACTGCACATCGCCCGCAATGGTCTTCCAACCGTCTGGGCCGAACTCCTCGGCCCGGGCGAGGATCTGCTCGCAGTCGGCCAGATCCAGCTTGCCGCCCAAGTAAGCGCCGCGGAAACCGAGTCCTCGCGCGATCGCGACCTGTTTCGCTGCAAGTTCGAGAAAGAACGAGCGTCCCCGATCAGCTGAGCTCGCGTAACGCTCGGCGAGAGCGACCAGCTCATCGGTGACGACGACGCCGGGAACCCGGCCGGCATGGAAGGCGCGAGCCGCGCCGAGCGAGAGCACGAAGACGTTGGCGATGACCGGCACTTTCAGGCCGCTCAGAGCGAGCCAGCGCAGAAGTTCGTCGTCCTTTCGCACGTCGTAGCCGGCTTGATTGATGACAAAACGCGCTCCAGTCTCAATCTTGCGCCGCAACTTGAGGTATTGGGGCACCAACTCGCGCTCGTAACGCTTGTGGTTCGTCACGACCGCCCCGAGGAAGAAGTTCGTCGGCTTCATCCTCCGTCCCTTCCCGTCGCGAAGGCCGCGGTTCATCTCCGAGTACATGGAGAGCAGCCCCACCGAGTCGATGTCGAAGCTCGGGCGAGCCATACCCCCGTATCCCGGTTTCGGATAGTCCCCTGTGAGGGCGAGAATGTTGTCGAATCCCTCCGAGGCCAGCTTCCAGCCGCGGCTCTCAAGCGAATTCCGGTTACCGTCTTTGCAAGCCAGGTGAATGATCACTTCCTGACCAATTGACCTGAGCTCGGTGCCGAGGGTGTCGGCGGCGAGCATCGCGTTTCCCGCAGGATTGTCCGTTATGGAGAGCACGTCGATCTGGGGGCTCTCGGCCAGGTCGCGCGCGTGGTTCAGTGCCCGCTGACCCGCCAGGTCACTGATTACACCGCGACTCGTAACCAGCTCCACGGCCACTACAAATCGGTCGGTGTTCTCGAGCAGGTGGCGAAAAGGCGGTTTACGCCGGACTTCGGTGCCTTCTGGTTCGTTGGTCGCGGGAGTCGCGCTCAAACGACAATGCCGATCTGGTGATTTGCATGAATATGGATGTCCCCTGCTAAGCACATGTCATGGCGAACCCGAACAATCAGATCCATGAGCCATGGATGGCATCGATGGAACGTAGTCACAAAATTAGAGTACCTTCCCCGATCATCGTCCACCAGTCGTCGAATCCAGACCCTCTTGACCTGGAGATTACGTTTCAGAGCAGGCAAGTGCAGACAGCTTCGGGTGTCGATGTTGCGACAATGACTGAATGGGATTCATTGCTCAGGAATTCCCCCGGGACACACAAGCTAGAGGTCCGCGATCAGCTCAACCGCGTACGCGCTAACGCTAACGCAAATGGGTTCTCAACCACCCATCCGTCCGAATCGGCGACCTCCGGACCAGACTGAAGCATCGGGCTGGATGCGGACTCAAGATCCACGTGCGGCTGGCGCACTTCGGGAGCTGGTCCATGAGGCCAATCGGTTCAAGCCATGGCTTAAGAAAGAAGCGCGACATGCCCGACACCGATAGGAGCACCCAAACAACGGCAAACGGAATTACTCCCCTCCCAACATAAAGGGGCTGACACCCACTTCGCTGCCGAGAATCCAGACAAGGACAATACCGGTTACCTCTCAGTCGTCCAACGCTCGGCACGCGGGCAGTCTCCGCCAGATATCGATACCGTGTATCTGTCCGACAAGATCCACCACCCGGGTGGATGCTTCCGGCATCGAACGCGGAGGCGTTAGGAATATGGCTAATCAGACTGAGATCACGCCCGCGGTCCAGCGCATAGGTGCGGTGATCGCGCTCGCAGAGGAAGGCGCTGAGGAATACGTCCAATTGCACGCCGCCGTCTGGCCGGAGGTTCTTGACGCGCTCAGAAAAGCGAACGTGACGAACTATTCGATCTTTCGACGCGACAGCCTGCTCTTTAGCTACATGGAGTACCGCGGCTCAGACCTGGTCGCCGACATGGCAGGCATGGCAAGCGACCCAGCAACAAAGCGCTGGTGGGAAGTGGTGATGCCATTGCAGCGAACAATGCGCTCCTCCGCGGACGAGGAGTGGTGGGCACCGATGGAAGAAGTGTTCCACCTCGAGTAATCGGGGGTGTGATGGGTGTCTTCAGCCAATCGGCGCGAACTCGGTACGGAGTCGCCCGCTAGTCGGGCCAAACGGCAAGTTGAGGTCGGAATCCCCGCACCTCTCTAAGCCATGTCCGCCGTCGAGGTCGTCAGCCCTTGACACTTCCAAGCATCGCTCCGCGCTGGAGGTAGCGCTGAGCGCCTACGAACACAGCCAGAACCGGAAGCATCTGCAGCACGGCGGCGAAGGCCAACTCCGGCATGTACAGCTGAACGTTCAGTCCCGCGGCAGCACTGGCGTTGAAAAGCTGACTGGACGTGATGAGCTCCTGGAGACCGACGGACACCGTCTGAGCTGCCGAGGTAGGCAGCATCACAAGTGGAAGGAAGTAGTTCGTCCAGTCGGCGACAAAGGCAAAAAAGAAGACCAGGGCAACTGCCTGCTTGGCGACCGGCGTCGCCACTCTCCAGAAGAGCCCCATCTCAGAGACGCCGTCGATTCGCCCTGCCTCCAGCAACTCATAGGGGAGTGTGGTCCGGTAGTGGACGAACGAGAGGTAGGTGCCGAAGGGGTAGAAGCCCATGATAACGGCCACCGGCCATAGGATGTCCACCTGGTGAACGGCCGATACCTCTAGGAACAGAGGTATGACGAGCACAGTGTTCGGCATCACCATCGTGAGGATAGTGAGGAAGAGCAGGACTCTGCGGCCTCGAAAATGGAGCATCGCCAGCGCATAACCAGCAGGTAGTGCGACGAGCACCGCAATAATCGCACCTCCAAAGGCGATGTATGCGGAGTTCCTCAACCACGTGAAGTAGATGCCATCGCTGAAGCCTCTCAACTGACGCCAGTCGAATCGGAGACGCCCCAATGAGAGTGGTCCGAAAGCGCCCTGGCTTAGGAGGCTCGCCTGGGAGCGCAAGGTGGCCAGAACGAAGGTCACCATGATGAACAGATAGATCAGCGCGACAAGCATGAGGAAACCCATCGGGGTCACCTCGCGGAGCCGGAAACGTCGACGCTTGCGAGGAGCGGCGCCGGCGGCCAGGAGCGCTCCGCTGGCCACTGGCTCCACTGCGACGTCAGACATGGACAGTCCTCCCCTAGCTACCGGTCACTGAACAGACCGGTGCGGGTCGTGATTATGACGCCGATCACCAGGCTGACTAAGAGGAGCATCACCGACAGCGCGGCAGCCGCCGGGACGTCGAAGATCTGAAAGGCGAAGGTGTAACTCAGCTGATTCGGCGTGTACTGCGGGGAAATGGTCCCCTCAGTGGCGAGGCCCAAAACCTGCGGCTCGAGGAAGAGCTGGGTCGCGTAGGCGATGTTCAAAAGGATGAGGTAGGCGATCCACGGGCGGATGAGCGGCAGCTTGATTCGCCGTGTCAACTGCCAGCCTGTGGCGCCGTCCACGATGGCTGCCTCCTGGACCTCGTCGGAGATCCCGTTCAGCCCTCCGTAGATGATAAGGATCCACGTGCCCGCGCCCTGGAAGAAAAGCATGAGGGCAAAGATCACCGGCAAGTGGGCCGGCTCGGCCGTCTGGTCGAGGGTCGTGTAACCGAGCCAAGACAGAAGCGGTCTGATTGGGCTGTCGACGGGGTCGAGCAGGAAGAGCCAGAGGACGAAATTTCCCATACCCGCCAATGCTCCAGGCAGGTAGTAGATGAACCTCAGCCCCCCGACCAGCCGACTCCGTCGCCCGTGCAGCAGCAGCGCCAAGCCGACCACGCCAATGATCATGAAGGGAAGCCACACGGCCATGACGAGACCAATGTTCTCGAGAGAGCCGACGAACTGGAACTCCGTGACGACGTCATGGTAGGCGCTGATGCCACCGAAGCCGGAGCCGCTACGTGCCAGAAAGCTCTGGTAAATGGCGTAACCAGCGGGGACGATGCCCACCACGAGGAGGAGAAGAACGTAGGGCGCCAGCAATACCAGGCCACCGCGTCCTTGGCGACCCGATATGACCGCGGCCTTACGGCGCGGACGCTTCGTCGGACCAGCCGGCACAACTGCCGAGCGCACTTGATTTTCTAGTACAGCCAATTACTCACCACCAGGCTGGGCACTGGACTGTAATGGATCTCGTTTGGGAGGCACCCGCCCGCCTGACTTGGTGTCAGGCGGGCGGGGACTTGAAGGCTTTGACTAATGCTAGCCAAGGCCCGAATCGGGAACTAGCTCGTCTCTACCGTGTAGCCGTTCAGCTTGGCGTTGTTGACGAGTTGGCTCTGGTACGCAGACCACGCCGCGCTTATCGGCTTGCCTGCTGCGAGCACCGGAGTAACGGTGTCGGTCCAGAGGGCGCCCTCGTCGTACAGGAGGTACGAGTGGTTGGGACGGATCTCGTCTGCCGCCTTCAGCATCGCTGGGCCGATCTGGCTGGCGTCGGCGAAGTAGTGCGAGTTGACGATGTTCTTCGCAATCCAAGCTGCGTCGTCGGGACGGTAAGCCGGCAAGCCGGTCGTGAGGTCCACTTGCCACGCCGGGGCGGAAGCCATGAACTCCATGAACGTCGCCGTGTCAGCCTGGCGCTGGCCACTGATGTGACTGGACATCGACCAGAGGCCGCCACCCTCGTCACCAGTGCCGGCCACAGTGCCCGGCCACGAAAGCGGGACGGTTGCTGTGATCTGGCCCGCGGGCACCTTGAAGGTGTCTTCGAACAAGTACACGCCATACCAGGCGGCACCCGGTGTCATGACCAGCTTCGCCCCGATCTTCGCGGCGTCGGTGTCGAAGATGCCGACCGGAGACGCCACCTTGGCAGCGATAAGAGCATCGAGCATGGTCTCAACACGCGTGCAGCTGGGGGCGTTGAGGTCAATGAGTACCTTGTTCGGACCGACGAGGTCGTTGGTCGGGCACCCGCTACCCCAGAGGTACCGCTCGACCGCGTAGTCGTCGCCGAGCATCGCGGTGTAGTAGCCGGGGTGCTGCTTACCGATCTGAACGCTGAGCGCCTGGTACTGCGGGTACGTCGTGGGGACCTTGTAGCCCCACTGCTTCATCAGCTTCGCGTTGTACCACAGCACGTCCGGCGCAACGTCGTTACGCAGGCAGTAGAGCTTGCCGCCGAGGATACAAGGGGCAGCCACGGCTGCGGGGTAACCCTTCTGGACGCTCTTGGAGATGATGTTGTTCATGTTGGCTGCGTAATGGATCTCGGACGATGTCGCCCACGCGATGGCCGAGTTACCAGGCCAAAAGATCGCGTCGGGCCAACCGCTGCCTACCCTGTTGAACAGCGTGAACTTCTCCTCGAGCCCGGCGTTGCTTGCGCTCGAGCTGAGTGTCGTGACGCTCACCGGGATGTTCGGATACGCCTTCTCGAAGGCCTGGACGGCCGGGATCCTGGGTGGGTCGACCCAGAGCACCAGAGGATTGGCCTTTGAAACTGAGTCCATCGATTTCATCTGTACGTTCGGTGTGCTGTGCCGCGCGGTGGTTGCGAGCGCTGGCGCGCTGACACCTACGAACAAGACGCCTGCCGCAATTGCGCCGAGCGCAAACGCCTTCGGCCGACGGCTCCTCGCCGGCCGCTTAATCCCTGGTTGCTTCGTCCTGAAGTTCATGGGCGCTCTCCTTCTAAGCCAGTTGTGTCGGGTGTTACCCGCGGTGCG
>PLKG01000031.1 GCA_003140595.1 Acidimicrobiaceae bacterium
TCAGAAGCTGACGCCGCCCGTGGCGAACATGGCGACGGCCGCGACGGCCATGACCGCGGCCGTGAGCCAGCCGAGAATCTTGGCAGCCTTGCCGTTCACGTAGTCGCCCATGATTCGCCGGCTGCTCGACACCCACATGACCACCACAAGGAAGGGTGCTGCCGCGACACCGTTGATGACCGCCACAAGGACGAGCAGGTGGATCGGGTTGATATGGAGCAGGCTCAGCACCGTGCCCCCAAGGGTCCCCAAGGCGACGAGGCCGTAGAAGACGGGGGCTTTGCGTACCGAGCGCGAGAACCCCCACTCGCGGCCGAGCAGCCCGGCCATGCCGACCGAGCCGGAGCCGGCCAACACCGGGATCGCCAAGAGGCCGCTGCCGATGAAGCCGAGGGCGAACAGGGCACTGGCGAAGTGCCCGGCGAAGGGCTTGAGCGCCTCGGCCGCCTGGGCGGCACTTTGGATGTTCGTCTCGTGGTGGGCATGCAGCGTCTGGGCGGTCGCCACGATGACGGCGAACATGACGACATTGGAGAACGTCATACCCACGAAGACGTCGAGCCTGCTCGTGCGCTGTTTGCGTTGGGCCAGTGCCGGGCTCTGGCGCTTGAGGGGCTGTGCTCTTGCTCCACCTGCCGGTTCCTCGCGCATCTCCTCGAGGCGGTGCGCGCTCTGCCAGAAGAAGAGGTAGGGCGAGATGGTCGTGCCGAGCACGGCGACCAGGAGCGCCAGATAACTTCTGGTCAGCTCGATGTGGGGGACGAGTGTGTGACTGAGCACGCTGCCCCACTGGTGGGTGACGAGGACCGCCACGACGAGATAGGCCAGAAGAGCGGCGCAGAGCACCTTGAAGACGAGCGCGATGCGGGCAAAGGATCCCAGCACGAGCAGCGCGGTTATGAGGCCGCCCGCCAGCAGTGCCCAGATGAAGGTCGGCCCGGCGTGGAGGAGCTGCATGCCGGAGCCGATGGCGACCAGATCCGCGGCGATGTTGAGGCCGTTCGCCACTATGAGGGCGACGAGGAGCACGGCGAGGATCCCTCGACCGGCCCGGTGGAATCTCCTGACGGCCAGCTCGCCGAGCCCTGTGCCGGTCGCAAGCGCCGTGCGGTCACAGATCTCTTGGACCGCGGCCATCAACGGCAATGTCAAAAGGGCTGCCCACAGGAACGAAAGGCCGTATTGGGCCCCGGCCTGGGAGTAGGTGGCGATCCCGGAGGGATCGTCGTCTGACGCCCCGGTGACCAGTCCCGGTCCCATGGCCCGCAGGTACTGACGCCAGACCCGGCCCGTATTTGCCTTGGTGAGATCGAGCTCCGATGCCGGCGCTGATGAACGCGACGCGGCGTCGGTGGTCGATGACGACGCGGCTTCTTCTTCGGGCGTGGGCACCATCAGGTAACCGACTCTACGACCCCAAGTTCGACACCCTGCGTCGTTGCCAACCGAGGTTTCTATTCGAGCTTGGAAGCTACGTCCTTGACCTTCTCGCTGAGTATCCCTGATGGCCGTTGTGTTCAGCAGTACGAGGATGACGACAACGATCAGGCAGAGCACGGCCAGGCCAGTCAGTCTTTGAACTACTTATGAATCCCCCCCGATGAGGCGTCGGGCGCGACGTGGTTAGACCGTCTTATTCGCCCGTCGCCGCACTCTCGACGTCGGGCTCAAGCCAGGGGGTAATCACCTGTTGGGCTAGTTGTGTACCTCTTCGTGCACTTCTGTCGAGTGACCCTGCGTGTCGACTGCTTCACGGTCGTAGGTGTGCGTGCCGCTGCCCGGACGACGTGAGGTGGCAAAGACGATCCCCGAGGCGACAAGCCCAACGGCTCCCACGACCATGAGGATGACCCCCACTGTGGAGAGGCGGAACCCGTGACCTTGAGAGGTCACGGCCCAGTACATGATCGCACCCGCCGCAATTGCGAGGATGCTGAAGAACATTCCCGTCCGACCCATTCCCATTTCGTGTGCCTCCGTTCTAGCCGTAGCTTGGTCCCAGATCCGGACCGACTACGACTCTGTTTGAACTAGATATCGAAAACTGAACGATCTCCAAGACCGCGTCCATGTCCCGGAATAGAGAATCGCCCACCTACTGGATTCCGTTCATGAGCGGTGGAGGGTGATGCTGTGCGACTGGATCGGCATCGTCTCCAGGCCAGGACTTCTCTCACCGACGAGGTGGCCGAGGCGGAATACGACACCCTGTTTGTACGTCCCCACCGTGTGCACGGTGAACCCAAGGGAGATGAGCAGAAGAGCCACGAAGGCGACAATCAAAGCAGCCATATGTGTTCTCCTTCAGCAACTGCGCGGCGGGGCGAAGCGATGGCTCCCACGCCCAGCCGTTCTTGTCCGACGCTTCGTGGCGTCGCTTTCGGTATACGGGACAGGGTGATTACCGCCTAGCTCGACGAACCGCTCGTTCAGAGCATGGGCGATCACTTCGCGGTCGTGCGGACTCGGCTCGAGGGCACCATAGAGGATCGCTTCCAGCTCCAGGGCATTGCTCATTCCCCCGAGCTCGAAGTACCGCAACCACAAGTCTCCGTGAGAGAGGCCGGCGTCGCGGCGATACCCGTCGAGCATGTCGGCGGGCTGTCCGGTCGCCGATATCTCAGCCATCGTCGCCTAGCCTCGGTCCGGACTCGGGATCGAGTTGGGGCCGCTGGGTAGAGGCCACCACTTCCTCTGCCCGCTCCCGAAATGGCCGGTTCGACCTTCGCGAGTAGTTGCAGAGAATGCTGTAAGCGCCATCAGCCTCGATACCCTCGCGTTCCATGATCACGCCCTCGGCCTGGGCGATGAGCCGTCGGGTTTCTAGCGCCGCGTTACGAAGACTGGAGAGCTGCTCGTCGGTCACGTCCACCCCGGTGCTGGTAAGCATTGACGAAGCCTCGGCGGCAAACACCGATGCCAGCTCCCGATCCTGTGGCGTAAAGGCCATCGCGGTGCGGGAGTAGATGTTGAGGGCGCCGACGGGTCTGTCCTCGGCCAATAGCGGCGAGGACAAGATGGCGTTGATCCCTAGAGCTTGAGCCCTTGGCGTGAAGGCGGGCCACCGGGTCTCTGAGTCCAATGACTCAGCGTGGAACCAACGTCCGTTGACCGAGGCGTCGACGCAGGGTCCCTCGCCGGTCGCGTACTGACTAGCGTCCATGTCCGAGATCGTCTGGTCGCTCGCCGCGACCGTGGCGAGGCGTCCATGACGCCGGAGCGACACGCTTACGCCGTCGGCACCGCCGACAGATGCTCGCGCCAGTGCGACCACCAGGCGCAGGACGCCGTCGACAACGTCCGGATCGGCGGGGACGGCTGTGATCTTCCCGACGTGCTGAGCCAGTCCGTGCGGCTCGGTCCCGTCCAGTCCGTCGGCATCCTCGATCGACTGCTCCGCACCGAGACGACGGCGCGCTGGGTCGGGTAGTTCCACACCGAGCAACTCCGTCACGCCCGTGATGTCGAGCGTTCGCAGCACCATTGCCGAGGGTGAGCGGATGGTGAGTGTGCCGCCCGAGCGCCTGAGGCGCGACGCCCGGGCGGCAATCACTCCCAGTCCCCAAGCGTTCATAAAGTCCAACTCGGCGAGGTCTAACACTACGGACCGGTGTCGCTCGATGACTGCGTCCAAGATCGCGCCCAGTTCCGGAGCGGTGACGCGGTCCATCTCGCCGCGTACCGCGAGCACAGCGCGTGCGTTCACAAATCCGACCGTGACTGCAAACTGCCCGAAAAGATCCTTGGGCACGGTCACTTCGGCATCACACCCGCTCGCCGCGCGGTCGAGTTCGAGCCTGATGGCAACCACGTAACGCAACTGGCAGCAGATGGGACATCCCCCAAGGGGCCGGGGAGGGTGCCGGTATGCGACGCTGAGAACGCTTGGGGCGACAGCACGGGACTGGACACGAAGTCTTGCCTCCGAATGGCGGCTGATCACTCAGGCCGCCTGCGACGCCCCTCACTGTCGAAGGTGAAATTGAACCTACACCTCAGCGGCTAGGTGGACAAGGGCGACGCTCTGATAAATTGCGATGAGATGTCGTGTACCGAGGAGTAACGACTGAGCGAGGCGACATGGACTCAACTGAATACGAGACCAGCACCATCGAGGACACTGCCATCGAGTCGACGGTCGCCTTCACCGAAGTCGCCCGGAGCCTGTTCCTTTCCGGAAGCGTCGAGGACAGCTTGGCTCGGGCGGTTGACCTGTCAGTCGTCACCATCGAGGCCTGTGAGTTCGCTGGCGCCTTCCTCCTCGAGGGAGACGAAGTCACCGCCCGAGCATGCACAGATCCGATCGTGGTCGAGGTCGATGCCCTTCAGCTGCGCATCGGCGAGGGGCCCTGCCTCGACGCCATCGCGAACAAGTTGACCTTCTACGCCGACGAGCTCGGCACCGACCCCCGCTGGCCAAGGTTCGGGCCCGAGGCCGCAGAAATGGGGATGCGCAGCTTGCTGGCACTCCCAATGGCAACTGACGGCACACTCGGGGCACTCAATCTCTATGCCCGCTACCCCCAGGCTTTCGGGGTGATCGACCGGGCAAGGGGCCTGCTCCTCGCGGCGATGGCCGGCTTCGCCTGCTCCACCGCGCGCTCACACGAGGACGATGAACGCCGTACCGAGAACCTTCATGCTGCGCTGGTCACTCGAGAGCTGATAGGCCAGGCACAAGGGATCCTCATCGAACGCGAGAGGATCAGTGCCGACCAGGCCTTCCACGTGCTGCGCCAGGCTTCCCAGCACCTCAACGTGAAGCTTCGAGAAGTCGCCCAAGACCTGGTCGACACGGGCGAGAGACCAGATACCGGATCGCTTCAAGCCCTGTGATCCCCGAATCAGGGGCTCAGAAGAACGGCCAGGAGACTTCGCGGCTTCGCTGCCGAACACCGGCCGGATCCTCCCGCTGAGCTTCACGGCGTCGCGCCCGAGGCTGTCGCCAGAGGGCCGGAATAGCCCGTAGCCAGTGGACAGCTCGGCCGTGGCCTGGCACTGAACTGGTTGTCCGTCTTAGGGGCGACCGAGCAAGAGTACGCGGTTACGAGAACTCGGATCTTGTGGCGGAGCACCATCAACTCGACATCTGTCGGAGCCGAAACTCTCCGCTGAGGCAACTTGTGGGGTCCACGCGGGGGTCTGAAGCGGTTGTCCACTCAACCAATTGGGTGTAGGTTCAAGTTCACCTTCGACAGTGAGGGACCGCTGGCGGCCAGAGTTATTCGTCGCCACCTCGGAGGCAAGGACTTCGTGTCGAGTTCCGTGCTGTCGATCAACGGTCGGATCTTGGTGCCGAGCGACTCAGTCGGTCTGTCCCTCCACGTCTGTTTCGACGTTCCTCGCTCTCGCTTCGTTGCGGGTCGTAGACCCCTTTCGCTGACACCGGGTTGCTCACTTCCCAGGGGAGAACACACATGGCTGGGCTGATCGCTGGAATCGTCGTCGCAGTGATGCTCGTGCTCCTTTTCCTCGCGCTCGCGGTCCACATAGTGCAGCAGTACGAGAAGGGAGTCGTCTTCCGGTTCGGCCGCGTCGTTGGCGAGAAGAACCCGGGGCTCGTGATCATCATGCCTTTCGTCAATGTGCTGAGGAAAGTTTCCTTCCGCGTCGTCACGATGCCTATCCAGTCGCAGGGCATCATCACACGCGACAACGTGAGCGTTGACGTCTCAGCCGTCTCCTACTACCGAGTTGTCGACGCAACGAAGTCCGTTATCGCAATCGAGAACGTCAAGGAGGCAATCAACCAGATCGCTCAGACAACATTGAGGAAGGTCGTCGGCCAGCACACTCTTGACGAGATGCTCGCAGAGACGGACAAGATCAACATCGATATCAAGGAGATCCTCGATCTCCAGACCGCGGACTGGGGTGTGCTGGTCACCCTTGTCGAGCTGAAGGACATCCAGCTGCCCGACACCATGAAACGAGCTATGGCGCGTCAGGCGGAAGCAGAACGCGAAAAGCGGGCAAAGATCATCGCAGCTGAGGGCGAATCTCTCGCAGCGGCTGCGTTGGGGGATGCCTCTGACATCATGATGGCGCACCCGCTCGCGCTGCAGCTTCGCAACCTCCAGACATTGATCGAGATCGGTGTGGACAAGAACACGACGGTTGTGTTCTCCGGACCCCTCATGAGCACGATCCAGGAAATGGGCGCCTTCTTGTCCTGGGAGACGGGTGCTGTCGCGAAGCTGGCGCAGCCTTCGACCAACGGGCTGGCGTCGAAGGGAGCCGGTCCCTAGAACTAGGAGCTCCATCAGGCACCTCAGCGCGGAGGTTGCTGCGACGAGCGTGCGCTCGGAACAGTCCTGATTGTTCAAGCGTTCTCACTAAAAAGAGGCCAGAAGATGTATATAGCCGAGAAGGAGTTGGCGATCGAGACCCAGCTGTGGCCCGGGATGGTCGAACTGATGATGCAGTCGGTCGATCTTCCGGACGCAGGGGACTTGCTTCGCCGTCCGAACTGGCAAGCACAATCTGCCTGCCGTGACCAGGACATGAACGAGTTCTTTCCTGACGGGACAGGCATCAGCCGCGAGGTACACCGAATATGCGCAGGTTGCCCGGTTTCCGTGGAGTGCCTTAGCTTCGCCCTCGCGGACCCGTCGTTGAAGGGAGTGTGGGCCGGGACATCAGAGCGCGGGCGCGGGCGGATTCGGGTTGCGATGCGTAAGGCGGCCCGGGTCGCGCCGTAGGCACGGACCTCAGCGCGACTTCGTGTAGGGACCGTCGAGCCTGTCTCGGCCTCGGTTCTCGTTTCGTTGGCCTGGCGATAGTGGCACAGTCCCCCCGAGACGCTCGAGCTTCGGGTACGAGGGGTGTGTCGCTTGCGAGTTGGAATCATGGGGCTATCGGGACCGCCGGGCTTCCCCTCTAACGAAGGAGCTGTCGCCCGAGACCGACTTGCATAGCAGCGGACACGGCGAACGAAGATCCGATGGACCACGCCGGCCTCGCGTACCTGGCGAGGGTACGACCCGTCGATGTCATCTCCTCGCCGCAGCCGATGCATGTTGGTCGCTGCACAGGCGCCTCGCGCCCGGAAGGACGCCCACGCTGTTACCGACACCCGGCAGGCCCACGTGATCGCCACAACGATTTGCTACCAGTTCAAGGGGGGGGGCGGCTCGCATCCACACGAACGTTGCCGCACGAGTCCGTCCGCAAAGATCCGCTCCGACCAGACCGCGTTCGTTCTGAGGAAGTTACGCCGGTAACAGTGGTCAGGTAAGCGAGCCGGTAGGACCCAGCG